>CAZTAY010000054.1:0-16582 GCA_964611655.1 uncultured Eubacteriales bacterium | reverse complement strand
TTCATCAGCTATGGGAATAAAATCCATAGGTGAAATAATGCCTCCAGGAGTTTTCCATCTTATAAGTGCTTCACAGCCAATTATTTTTTTGTCTTCTACAGAAATTTTAGGCTGGAAATAAAGTAAGAACTGTTCTTGTTCAATTGCTATCTTTAATTTTTGTTCCATTTCAATTTTGTTTTGGAGGTTTTCTTTAATCTCTGAATTATACTTTTTATAAAAAGTTCCGTTAAACTCTCTTGCTATGTTCATAGCAGTCTCTGCGTTGCTTATGATTTCGTTAGCTTCGGTGCCGTCGTTTGGATATGTTGCAGATCCTAAAGAAATCTCAATATCTATTATATAGTTCTTAACATTGAATGGCCTTGAGCAAACATATATTAACTTTTCAGCTAAATTATTAACAATTTCTTCTGAATCAGTATTGGAAAACAGAATGGCAAATTTATTGCCACCAATAGTAACAATTGCTTCTGCTTCAGAAAAGTTTATGGATAAAGATTCAGATATCTCAATTATAAGTTTATTGCCTAGCGAATAACCCATAAAATTATTATATTTTTTAAAGTCCTTTATTGAAAGGTAAAAAATAGTACAGCTTAAATTTAGTATCTTTGAATTTATGATAGCTCTTGTTAATTTATTTAGAAGATAAGTCTTATTTGGCAGACCTGTCAAAGTATCCTGCATTGATAGATATCTTATTAATTTTTCGTATTTCTGTTTTTCGCCAACATTCTTTTTGTAAATGAAAATCTTATTTAGTTTACCATCTTTGAAATAGGGGATGACAACTAGTTCCAGTACTTGTTTTTTGTTAATTAAATTATTTGAAGAGATTTTTTCAAATTTTTCAGGGTGTTCATTGTAATTCTGTAAAAAAGAAGCCACTACATGCGTATCTGTTTCATTTAAAACTTCAGCGTAACTTTTATTAAGAAGTTTTTCTTTATCTTCGCCAAGGTAACTGCAAAATGAAGAATTTATATTTTCTATTAAGCCACTAGAATTTAAAATTGAAACATAATCATTTGAAGAATCTAAAATAGAAAAATATATTTCTGAATATTCCTCAAAATCATGTTGTTGAGCCCTTTCGATTGACACATCAATAATATCCTCAATCAAAAGGGTTATCTCATCAACTTCCAAGGCTTTATTTTGCATTTCAATGTCATCTTTTTTTTGTATTACAACTGAAACCAACTGTTTTTTAAGCTTATCTAAAGGAACAAAAAGAAAACGCTCCAAATAGAAAAATATGCCGAATAAGCCAATTACATTTAAGATAAACAAAAAAGTAAGTGTACTCCAAATTGCTAAGGCATCTTCACCTTTAGCATTTAACGATCTAAACACATTTACTATTGAACAAATAATTATTATATCCAAAATGGTTATGATAACAGTAACTAATATTAGAACCTTTTTAGTAGCATTAATTTTTTTAAACATTTCTTGTCATCTACCTTATAAAATGTGGCTATATCTCGCTGTTTAGGTTTCTGTTATACAATTCTGATAAATATGAAATGGCACAAGCAATCTCCGGTTTTAGTGTTTCTTTGTTATATCTCCATTGCCAATTTCCAGAAGGTGTACCCGGAGTATTACTTCTTGCATCTGAACCAAGACATAAATAATCCTGTAGTGGGATTATTGCATACCTAGAGACACAAGATAAAGCCATTTTTATAAAGTCCCAAGCAACGTCAGCCCCTGAAACATTTAGATATCTTCTATAATAGTCCTTAGATTTTTCGCTTGCTTCGTCGTAATACCAACCAACTATAGTGTTATTATCATGAGTGCCTGTGTAAACAACACAGTTTGAGTCAGTTAAATTATGAGGTAAATATGCGTTTTCACTGTCTGTGTTGAATGCAAATTGAAGTATCTTCATTCCTGGAAGTCCGAGCCCGTCTCTAAGGTCTTCCACATCACTGGTAATAATGCCAAGATCTTCTGCTATAATTTGAACATCACCCAATTTCTTGCGTATTTGAGTAAACAACTCAAGACCAGGACCTTTTTTCCAACTTCCGTTAATGGCAGTTTTCTCTCCAAAGGCTATGGACCAATTTGCCACAAAACCTCTAAAATGATCAACTCTGATTATGTCAACTTTATTAGATGTTTGTGAAATTCGTTCAATCCACCAATCAAAGCCACTTTTTTTATGGGCATCCCAGTTATAAACAGGGTTTCCCCATAACTGTCCTGTTTCACTGAAATAATCCGGCGGAACTCCGGCGACTTCAATAGGAAAACCGTTTTTATCCAATAAAAATAAATCTTGATTTGCCCAAGTATCAGCACTGTCAAATGAAACAAATATGGGTATATCTCCTATAATTGAAATGCCGGAATCGTTGGAGTAGGTTTTAAGGAGAGACCATTGTCTGCAGAACTCATATTGTAAAAATTTATGATAATCGATTCTTTTTGATAAAACCATAGTGTAATTATCAATGTCTGATTTATGTCTTTGAACTAAGTTATGAGGCCAGCTCACCCATGATGCACCGTAATAAAAGTCATTTATTTCATCTTTGCTTAAATAATCTTTGGCTTTTTCTTCAAATTCTTTAAATTCAGGTGAGTCAATTTCGTATTTACGTTTGTTAATAAAAAACTCTTTAATAGAAATAAATAACGCAAAATCGTCTAACCAATAACTATTTAGAGCACAAAAGCTTTTAAATTTTTCAATCTGAATAGGCGCTGCATTTTCAAGAAAACCATCAAAAGCGCTCTGAAAGATTTTGTTTTTTAATTGAATTACTTCGTCATAATTAATAGTGCAGCTATCAATTAAAGGTTCATCAATTGCTTTCAAGTAACCTTCTTTTATCATTAAATCCGGACTTATAAGCAATGTATTTCCTGCAAAAGAAGAAAAACTTTGATATGGAGAATCACCGAAACTTGTAGGGTTTAAAGGTAATATCTGCCACAAAGTTTGCTTAGAATCTTTAAGAAAGTCAATAAATTCATATGCCTCTTCGCCTAAATCTCCAATACCATATTTCCCAGGAAATGAAGTAGGGTGGAGCAATATACCGCTTTGTCGTCTTTTTTTCATTAGCTCTCATCCAATCGTTAAAATTTAATTTATTATACTATTATCTGCAATTTTCTCAAAAGTAGCACATAAACCTTAATTTCACAAATTTTAACTTTCAGAATGAATATAAATATAAATACCTATAATTATAAATACACCTCCAAGAACTTGAATTAAACTAGGTATTTCACTAAAGAATATAAATCCCAGAATGATAGCAAAAATTGGTGATGCCAATTTAGCAGTTGAAATGTATATTGCGGATTCATATTTAATACCCCAGTTAAAAATACTGTGCCCTAAAAAGGTACAAACAAGGGTTAAGCAAAGTGCCATTAAATAATTAATAGGAGCATATCCTAACAAAGGCGTTTGTGACACCAGACAAAAAATGGTCATAACAAATGCACAAGAGCCATAAACCAAAAATGTATATAATGTAGCAGTCATGCCTTTTCTTTGTTCTTTACCAATTAGAGTATAAAAAGCTGCAAGCAATGCTGCAACTACAGCTAAAAAATCACCTATAAGAGCTTCTATGCCAAATGTCAAGTCACTAAAGGCAACAATTACGGTTCCAATAAACGACAATAAAATTCCAAATACTCCTAATTTTGCGATTCTTTCTTTAAAAAAAAGAAAAGAGATTAATCCTACAAAGAAAACCTCAGTGCTAACTAAAACATTACTTGAAGCAATGGATGTAAATCTAACAGAATCGAAATAAGTTAAAAAATGAAATGCTAAGAAAACACCGCTTAAACATCCAAACAACAAACTTTTCTTAGAAAGTGATTTTAAAGCTTCTCGTTCATTTTTCAATACAAAAGGTAACAACATAAAAAAAGCTAACAAGTTACGGTAGGTAACAAGAACAGCCGATGGTGCATCAGCAAACTTTATAAAAACAGCAGAGCTGGATATCCCTAAAACCCCAATAAGAATGATTAACTTTTTACTTAAGAACATTTTTATCCCACTTTGTCAAATTATTGTTAATAATATTATGATTTATTTGATTATATATTGAAAACATACGCTGTGCAAGAGGTTTTTATTTCAGATTATGTAAATAATGAAATAACAGAAGTCATGGAACAACACCATGACTTCTGTCAGAATTAAAAGAAAGAAAGATCTCCGTTGGCTAGACAGCTTACAGCAGTTGCAATTCGGTTTTTCGCTTCAATACCCGTTAGACCACCTTGAATAAATGCTATTAGGCTGTTTTTTTGTTGATCACTTAAATGCTCAAAGTTACTGCGTGCGTCTGCATTTTGCATTAGTTCCATTCCAAAACCTACTGGTATATCCGAAACATTAGGGTCAGGGTTTTTTCCCATTCCTAGAAAACTATGATTGTCCATGTTTACCTCCGATAAAATTACTTTTGATTTTATATATCACTATTATTTGTAATGAAAATATATTTATACTTTAAAAAATGCAAGTATAATGCTGTTAAAATATGAATAAAAACAAAAATCTGTTTAAAAAAAGCCTTTATTTTGTTGTTGGTTTGGTAAGGTTGTCGTGCTTTTTCTATGACTAATATTTTAAATATATTGCAATTTGATGTGAAATCAATTATAATCTATATAAAGGAGCGGATAGATAATTCTTTCCACTTGCTCACGCATTTGAATACTTCTAAATAAAATGGCTGAATTCTGGACAAATCTTAGGCGTTTATAAATTCAATTCTTGCTAATAAATGGCGTAACGGATATAGTAACTATAGTTCGTTAAGCCATTGTGCAATGCATTGAATATCTCTGTAGGGTTATACATCCTGCAGTATATAATACTTTTTACTTAATTGATTTAAAACCTTATTGAAAAGGAGGGTAAGTTAGAAAGTAAAAAGGGACGCTGTTTTTAGTTATGTTCAGACTTGTATTGTCTTGAGACTTGACAAGAGCTAAACTACATATTTCAAAAGCGTTTTTTATTTAAGCTGGTGGGTTCGCTCTACTTGGCTGTAGCTGATGTGGATATTATACGCATCCGGCTCAAACCTTGCCAAACTGGTCAAGGCTATTTTAATGTCTAATACCTGATCGGTTTAGCCCAGTCAATTTTCTTAGAATGATGGTTGACTTTAGTAACATATGTATACTTATACAATTTATAACCTAATGATGATAAAATATTAAAGGAGATGGAAAACATTATGGCATATAATACCCTTAAATATGAAATTAAGGATAGAATTTGTACTATCACTTTTAACCGTCCTGAACTTATGAACACATACAACAACGAAATGGCTGCTGAAATCAATGTTGCTCTTACAGAAGCAAACAATGATGATGAAGTAAGAGTTGTTATCTTTACAGGTAACCCAAATACTAAAAAACCTGCTTTCTGTGCTGGTTTTGACCTTGCTGCTGGAGATCCATTTGATTTTGGTGAAACAGACATGCATGATGTTCGTGACACAGGCGGTACTAACGGACTTAGCCTTTTCAACATGAGAAAACCTGTAATTGCTGCTATTAACGGTGCTGCTGTTGGTATCGGTGCAACAATTACTCTTCCTATGGATATCCGTATCATGTCAGAAGACGCTAAAATGGGATTCGTATTTGTTAGACGTGGATTCGTTAACGAAGCATGTTCAAGCTGGTACCTTCCTAAAATCGTTGGTTTTTCAAAAGCTATGGAATGGGTATTAACAGGACGTTTAATCAAAGCTGACGAAGCTCTTGCAAGCGGTCTTGTAAACGAAGTAGTTCCTGGAGATCAAGTTTACGCTCGTGCTCTTGAAATTGCTGAACTTATTCGTGACAACTGTGCTCCTGTTTCAGTTGCAGTATGCCGTCAAATGCTCCTTCAAATGCAAGGATCACGTCACCCAATGACAGCACATAAGATCGAGTCAATGAACTACTTCTACTTAGGAATGGCTCCTGATTCACTTGAAGGTGCTGCTGCGTTTATGGAAAAACGTAATCCTGACTTCAAGATGAGCCCAATCAAGGATATGCCTCCAATCTATCCTTGGTTTGACGAACCAAACTTTCCAAAGAACATTCAAGAATTATAAGAACGTTTTTAATTTGGCGGCATAAACCTTTTTGTCAGCCATCTAAATAGCGTTAAATAAAAAAGTTCGGGAAATCATCAGTTGGTGATTATCTCGAACTTTTTAAATATACTCTAACTTATGTTTGCCATCTGTGCTTTAATTGACTCCTGAACACTGTGTTTTATTCAGTTTAATGAGTTCGACCTTTAGGAAACGCTCTATCTTTGAACTTTTTAATAATATGAGCGAGATTTATAAATTACAGCATTCCACCATCACATCTAATTATTTGTCCAGTTATAAAATCATTCTGGGTGAGATACATGCATAAGCTGGCAATACTTTCTGGAGTACCAAATTTCATAAGCGGAATTTGATTCATCAGCTCAAGTCTTTCATCTTCTTCTAACCAATCATTCATTCCTGTTTCGATAACACCGCATGAAATGGCGTTAACTCTTATGTTTGAAGGTCCTACCTCTTTTGCTATTGACTTAGTAAAAGCATTAACTCCGCCTTTAGTAGCAGAATATACGGCTTCGCATGACGCACCGACTTCTCCCCATATGGAGGAAATATTAATAATTAACCCTCTTTGGTTTTTTATCATTTGTGAAAGTGCTATATGGGTGCAGTTCATAACAGACATAAGGTTTACACCTATCATACGCTCCCAGTGACTTCTATATGTATCTGTAAAAAGACCAATTTGAGAAATACCTGCATTATTTATCAAGACATCCGGGAATGAATGAAAACTTTTATGAAATTCATCAAACATGAATCTGCATTCTTCATAAATTGAGACATCTGCTAAACAATGGGCAACATTGCCCTTTAGATTAGAAAGCTCTTTCTTAGCAGATAAAAGCTCATCAATATCCCTTTCAGTATTTATCATGACATTTGCACCGTCGTTAGCAAAGGCATGAGCAATAGAAAGCCCGATTCCTCTTGATGAGCCAGTTATAAGAACATTTTTGTTATGCATATCAAATTTTCCTTAAAAAATATTTACATTTCCAGTCGTCCTTCAAGAGCCCTAAATAATGTAATTTCATCTATATATTCAAGATCAGAGCCTATAGGAACACCGTTTGCTATTCTGGTTACTTTAATTCCCAATGGTTTAATTAGTTTTGCTATATACATAGCAGTAGCTTCGCCTTCCACAGTGGCGTTGGTTGCCAGGATGATTTCGTCAGGGGGATCTGAAACGGAAATCCTACTAAGGAGTTCCTTTATTTTAATGTCTGAAGGTGTAATATTGTTCATTGGAGAAATTGAACCGTGCAAGATGTGATAAACACCCTTATACTGCCTGGTTTTCTCATAAGCAGACATATCCTTTGGCTCTTCCACAACCATTATACTCTTTTTGTTTCTAAACTCACTTAAACATATAGGACATATGTCTTTATCTGTATAATTGCAGCAAACAGAACAATACTTAATCTGTTTTTTTGCATCAACAATTGCTTTTGCAAACTCTTCAACTTCAGCTACAGACATTTTAATAATATGAAAGGCAAGCCTTTGTGCAGACCTGCCGCCAATTCCCGGTAATTTTGAAAATTTGTCTATTAGTGATTTAATGGGTGAGGAGTAACCCGTCATTAAAATAACCCCCCGGGTAGATTCATACCTCCGGTCACCTTTGACATTTCGTTATTACGATATTCTTCAATTTGACGAATTGCTTCATTTGCAGCTGACAAAATTAAGTCCTCAAGCATCTCAACATCATCAGGATCAACTACATCAGGGTTTATTTTTATAGAGCTAAATAAGTTTTTACCTGTAACTTCAATTTTAACAGCACCGCCACCAGTTGTTACTTCAATGGTCTTATTTTCAACCTCTTCTTGAACCTGTTGAACCTGAGCTTGCATTTTTTGGGCTTGCTTCATCAGATTGTTCATGTTCATACCTTGAGGAATTCCTCCTCCACCACCACGAAATTTTGCCATTTTTATTCCTCCTTATTAAAAACATTTTCTTTATGTCCAAACGCTTCTTCAATTTGAGAAGAAAGTTCTTCAATATCTGAATCAGAAGCAGTTTCTTTGTTTTTATCTATAGCCTTTACATCTAATTGAAAATTCTTGCCCCAATGTTCTTGTATAACATCAGAAATTGTTTGTAGTTTTTGCTTAACCACTTCTGCATTAACAATATCATTAAATAAAATTGTTAAGCTGATTCCATTTAGACAAACAGGCTTAGCATCAGCTAAAAAACCATAAATATGAGGAGTTTTGCTTTTTTTAATGTTGTCTAAAACCACATTCCAATTTTTAATCACATCTTTGATATCAGAAGGAGTAGGGGGAGGTGGTTTCACAATTTTTTCAGTCTTTGGTTTTGTCTCTTTAGGTTCTTTTTTTTTAGAAGTTTCTATAAACCCATTTGAAATTTGAGCTTCGATTTTGCTGATTCGAGAAAGCAACTCTGAATATAAGTTGTTTTTTTGGGCAGGGTTACAAATCTTTAACAGTGTAATCTCAAATAAAATTCTGGAAGCTTCTAAGTTCCGCATCAGAGAAAGGCTTTTAGTTAACTCATCTATAAAAGAAAGCAATAAATCAAACTCTAGTTTCAAATACTGTTCTTTAAGGCGCTTGATGTTTTGTTCACCTAGGTCTAATAGCTGGTCACCAGATGACATAAACCCGGCTACAATTAGATTACGCAAATGAGATATAAGACCGCTTGCAAAACGATTTAAATCTCTGCCGTTTTCCAGTGACTCATTCAATATTGTAAGACAAGTATTTGAATCATAATTTATTAGTGCCTCTGTTAGATCAAAAAAGACCTCTTGACTAGATGATCCGGTAATGTCCATAAGTATATTAAGGGTAATTTCATCACCTGAAGCGTATAAAGAGCTTTGGTCAAGTAAGCTTAGTGCATCACGCATCGAACCGTCAGAAAGCCTTGAAATATAATCTGCTGCTTCTTCTAATAAATTAATACCCTCATCCGATGAATATTTAAGCAATATGGGGGTCATTAAGTCAATGGAAACTCTTTTAAAATCGAATCGCTGACATCTTGAATGAACGGTTGCCGGAATTTTTTGGGGGTCTGTTGTAGCTAATATAAAAATAGCATGGGCAGGAGGTTCTTCTAAGGTCTTTAAAAGTGCGTTATACGCCCCAGTTGAAAGCATATGAACCTCATCAACAATGTACACCTTATATCTGCCAGAGGCAGGAGTATATTTAATTTCTTCTCTTAATTCACGTATATTGTCAACACCGTTATTAGAGGCTGCATCAATCTCTATTACGTTTGCGCTTTGTTCTCTTGCAATTTCCACACAGGAGTCGCATTTTCCACAAGGTTCGGCATCTTCTAAATCAAGACAGTTTAAAGCCTTAGCAAAAATTTTTGCAACAGATGTTTTACCTGTACCTCTTGTACCGCAAAATAAATATGCGTGAGATATTTTATTGTTAATAAGCTGATTTTTAAGAGTTTTTATTATATGAACTTGACCTACAACATCATTAAACCTTATAGGTCTGTATTTTCTATATAATGCTGTGTAAGTCATAGAAAAACCTCGCATTAGTTATTTCAAGAAAACACCACAATAAATGTGGTGTTTTAGCGTACTTTTTAATTAATATTTATAATCCGCACATTTACCTTCGATCGTTTTCCCCAAACGTTACCTTTGCAGCCAGCTCTGATCGGGCACCCTTGCGTCACACAAAAGGTTCTGCTTAGCGCTGCTTCCTTTCGGACCTGACGCGGTTCACAGATTTTCATTGCGCAAGACCCGGTCGTCAACACCACTTACAAAGGGCAGACTTTGAAAAAATACAACCTAGGGTAAACATCACTCCCGCTAGAGCGGATTGCGGGTTACAGGGCGCCGCTAACTCCCCAGCTAGTGCGGAATCTTTATTATTAGTATTAAAACTTCAGAAACTACAATTATAAAGTATATTATCTTTATATCAGTATGTCAAGCCTTAAAATAACAACAAATTACGCTTAACAGAGCTCGCCTTTAGATATTTGTAAAAATGTCTTAGAAATATATTCACAATCTTTAAACATTGCAGGTGTTTTATCAAAAATTTGTTGAAAACCATATTTATTTATATCAACAACTCGTAAGTCATCACAGAACAAGATTTTACTCTTACCAGTTACTTCATTAGTATAGGTTACCACTGTCCAACCATTTTCTCTATACCACATTAAACTTTTGCGAGTGGTAGGAAATCTATGTAAAATGATCTTATATCTTTTATCGGATAGAATTAATTTTGCTGTGTCTTCAAAGTGCTTTAGATAATGACTTCTTTCCATCTTTATAATGGTGTTTGTCATAGCTGACAAAGGATAGTTTATGGAAAAATCATAGGATAAGTAAGAAGTAATTTCATCCAAATTATAATAACAGCCACCCATACCAGTATTGACACTTTTTTCTATTTTAGACCTTAATAAATAATAAAAGTTAAAACACTGTTTCCTTTTATGGGAAGGTATGTTATTATAATGCAGTATCTCGTTTATTAATTCTTCGCTCATGGACGTAAAACTCAGGGCTTTACCTGAATAGAAAAGGGGACTATCTAGAAAACTTAAATTACTTAGCATTGTATGAACCTTTTCTATTTCCGAAGGCTTGCTTGCAACAAGAATTGAAGTGGCATTGCCTCTAAAATAATCCGCTAGAACTTGCTCAGCAGTTACGATTAGTTTATCACTGAATAAGCAACTTATATTTTCATATCGACCGTTGGAATTATAGACCTTTAATAAGAGGGTATTTTGTATTAAATAAACACTTGTTGACTGAGTTTTGTTAAAACCATGATTTAAAACTTGAATACTAATGTTTTCATAAAAACATAAAGACAAAAACATTTTATGAACTTCAAAGTTGAATTTATCGTCAGTATAAAAAATAAAATCAATTGTATGACCAATTTTTAATATACGTTCCAATTTTTCAAAAAATAAAATCATATAATGCAAATCAGTAGAAGCCCAAACTAATTTATCTAATTCAATAATTAAAATTTTAGTAGGCTCTTGAATAGATAATGCTTTGTCAAGAAACAATGAAAAAGCCTGTTTTCTTCCTTCAAGATTATGGTAGGTATCATAATTAGAAGTATATAGACTTCTGCTTTTATAAACAGTAATGTCATTATTATTATGATTATTGTCTGGAAAATTAAGTATATAATTTCTAATGCTTTTCCTTAAGTCCTTAACTCCAACTTTTTTATTATTAGAAATATTATCAAAAAAATCTTCAAGAAAGTTACCACCCAATTGTTGATTTTTTAAAATAAAAAATTCAATAATATCATTAAAATAAGGCATAGAGGCAGATAATTTTCGGCTTCCACTTTTCCATTTGCTCACTGAAGTTCGTTCTATATTTATGGCAGAAGCTAATTCAGTAATAGATATACCAAGCAGTTCCATAAGATAACCGAACCTAGTTAGATTTCCTGTCCCCATTAATCTACTCCTCGTACTTTTAGATTTTAGAATTGTTACAATAAGTATGATTTTATCAAAATATAAATAAATTGTAAAGAATTTAAGAATTATATAAAAATATTAACAACAGTAGTTGTTTTTGTTCAGATTTATAGTATAATATTTATAAGAAAATTACTAAAAGGGTGTGGGTATTGTGAAAAACTTAAAAATTAGAACTAAATTAGTTATTGGGTTTGGAATTACACTTTTAATAATGATTGTTCTATCAGCACTTTCCTTCCAAAGTGCAACTAGCCTTAATGAAACCATAAGACTTTACGCTGATAAGTCCGTTCCTAACAATACATATGTTTGGCATATGCGCCGTAACTTGGTTTCTATGCAGCGCTATCTGTTATTGGCCATTTCAATGGACAATGCAAATGAAAGAAATGACGCAATTAATAACTATAATGAAGATAAGAAGGTTTTATTTGATACGTTAGAGTCATTTAAGAAAAATCAAAGAGTTGATAAGTCTTACACAGAACGCCTTGAAAAGGAAGTAAATACTGCAACACCTTATAGTGATAAAATTATTGAATTGATACAGGATGG
The DNA here is from genome assembly GCA_964611655.1 of uncultured Eubacteriales bacterium. Classification (GTDB taxonomy): domain Bacteria; phylum Bacillota; class Clostridia; order Lachnospirales; family CAZTAY01; genus CAZTAY01. The sequence goes on along the minus strand of CAZTAY010000054.1, from coordinate 4,403 downwards.
TTCGCCTGAATCGTTTAATAAAGCAGTTGATATTTTTGTAAATAGCTATAAACCTGCATTTGACAGGGCAGCAGATGTACTTATAGAAATTTCAGACATACAACAAGGATTTGCGGATACTCAAGAAAAAACAGGAGTTGACACTTATCATGGGGTTGAATTATCGATAGTTATTTCATTATTAACAGCATTGTCAATTGTTGTACTATTAACCGCTGTTATTTCGAAATCTATTGTTTCCCCAGTAAAGGAACTTGAACAAGCATCTAAAGAAATTGCAAAAGGGAACTTAAATGTCAATTTACGAATTCATGGAAAAGATGAAATAGGTAGCCTTACCGAATCCTTTATAAAACTTAGAAATACTATTCTTATGTTAGTTGAAAAAATAAATAATTTGTCTGAAGAGTATAAACTCGGCGATATTGAAGCCAAAATCAATTTAGATGAATTTGAAGGTGAATTTAAAGAAGTTGCCATCTCAATTAATACAATGGTTGGAGATTTAATCAATGATACACTTGAGATTTTAGGTGGCTATACCAAATGCGGAGACGGTGACTTTAGTGCTGAAATTAGAGAATTTCCAGGTAAGAAAAAACTTGCTAATGATAGTTTTAATGACCTGAAAAATAGCTTAAAGGCATTATCTGAAGATTTGACTAATTTAATTTCAGCTGCAATTAATGGGAAACTTGATGCTCGAATTAACTCTGAAAAATATAAAGGAGACTGGAACAAACTAACTAATGGTCTCAATAATCTTTTAGAGGTTATAAACAATCCTATTGATGAAGCTAATGAGATTCTTGAAAAGATTTCACAAGGTGACTTCGAGGTATCTATTGATAAAAACTATAAAGGTAGTTTTGCTTCTATGATGAATTCTTTTGAAAGAATGATAGAGACTACTGGTTCTTACATATCTGAGATTTCAGATATACTTGGAAAAGTTTCACAGGGAGATCTTAGAAATCAAATAAATGGAGAATATGTTGGTCAGTACGACTTGATTAAAAAAGCAATAAACAACATATGCTCTAATTTAACTAATACTATATCAGAAATCAAAGCATCAGCTGATAATGTACTTATGGGCTCAAAACATATTTCTGAATCTGCTATGGATCTAGCAAACGGTGCAAGTATTCAGGCAAGTTCGCTGGAAGAACTCAATGCTTCTTTAGTAGCTATAAACGATCAAACCCATGAAACTGCAGAAAAGTCACAAAAAGCAAACGAATTTTCTATTCTTTCTTCTGAAAGTGCAAGGGTAGGAAATGCAGAGATGCTTGACATGCTTACATCTATGGATGAAATAAAAGAGGCTTCTAAAGATATTTCTAAAATTATAAAAATAATTGACGATATTGCTTTCCAAACTAATATTCTTGCACTTAATGCTGCGGTAGAGGCTGCACGCGCAGGTCAACATGGTAAAGGATTTGCTGTTGTCGCAGATGAAGTTCGCTCGTTAGCAGGAAGAAGTCAACAAGCTGCTCAAGATACTTCTTCGTTAATTGAAGATACTATAAGCAAGATTAATCAAGGTACTCAAACTGCAAAACTGACTGCAGAATCATTGCAAAAGATTGTAGAAGATACAACAATTGTTTCTGAATATATTGATAATATTCATGTTGCAACAAGAGAACAAACAGAAGGAATTGCTCAGATCACAATTGGAGTGAATCAAATTTCTGATGTTGTTCAAAGAAATTCTTCCACATCAGAAGAATCTGCTGCTGCTGCACAGGAATTAAATAGTCAGTCTGAACTTCTTGCTCAGATGGTTTCAAAATTTAAGTTTAATTAAGCTACTATTTCATTTATGTTTTAGGAATATTTCAAGGGATGAAAAAATACATTTTATTATAAGTTTGTTGTATAAATTAGCTAAAATATTTTTATTTGGCCTGAATATATGCGCTGTTTATACAAATTACTAACAAAATATTAATAAATAATTAAAATTCTTCTTTATTTTTTCAGTATGGTATGGTATAATTTTATAAAGATTGAACACTTTCATGTGTTTAACCTTATAACACCATTAGTACAAGTATGTTCGCATTAGGGCTCAACTCTATAAAAAAATAGGGGGGATGTAGATATCGAAGAGCATTTAAGATTTCTTATATGACTCCATAGTTTTTGACAGCATGTTTATTAAGTATCTTAATTTGCATTTAAGTGTGCAATAACTAAGCTACATTAGCGGCTTAATCTAATTAAGCTGTGTTTCAAGGAAATTCCTTTGTTATCGTCATTGAGCCGAATTTTTATTGAAACAAGGAATTTAGTATACTTAACCTAATTAGTATTTTATACTTAGGTAGCGGCACTACATATTGCGGGCATTTCAAGTGTTTACACTTACTTTATTTAACTTGTGTAATGATGTTGTTCTTTAAGTAATAAATGCAGTAAATTAATTTTTTGTAATCATATTTATTCGTAATCCTGTTCAGGCATGTCTTATAGTATCCTGAAATGTTTTCGTGTAATCATTCTAAAATTATATCAATAAGAAACGAGGTATTGATTATGAGTAATAAAGGAGAGAAAACTGCTGGTATTGGTGCATTTGACTTTTTCTGCATCGGTTTTGGCGCTATTGTAGGTGTTGGTTGGGCTGTTTCCATTAATAAATGGATGGCAAACTGTGGTGGTCCAATACCTGCTGCTGTTGGTTATCTTATTGCACTTGTAATGATGATTCCTGTAGCTCTTTGCTACTGCGAACTTACTCCTATGCTCCCTGTTGCTGGTGGTGGTATGGCGTTTGCTTACAAAGCATTTGGCGAGAAAATTTCTTTCATTTCTGGTTGGGCTGCTTTTGGAGCATTCGTAACAATCATCCCTTGGGAAGCTATTTATGTTTGTGATATTCTTAGTATTTTATTCCCTGTTCTTAAAGCAGGTGAACCTCTTTATGTATTAGCTGAAACTCCAATCTATATTGGAAACATTGTACTTGGTACATTATTCTCGTTGGCACTGTTTGGTATTAACTGGAAGGGTGCCAGTGCATCAGCAGGTGTTCAAAGAATTCTTTGTATCTTGCTTTTAGGCGCTGGTCTTCTTGCAATGATTGCTTCACTTATTAAGTTTAATCCTGCTAACTTCCAACCTATTTATGAAAACGTTGGTCGTGGTTCTCATAATAACTTTATGGGTGGCGCAATGGCTATTCTTGCATCAGCTCCTTTCTTCCTTGCTGGTTTCGAAACAATCCCTCAAGGTGTTGAAGAAGCTTCTGGAGATATTAGCTCAGTTGGTAAAACAGTTGTTATGTCTGTTGGTCTTGCTTGTCTCTTCTATGCAGCTTTACTTTTCTGCTTAGGCGGTGCAATGCCATGGCAAGATTTCTATGGACTTGAAAGTCCTGCTGCTTCAAACATGTTCAAGATTATTTACGATGGTGGAGTTGGAACAGCTCTTTATGTAATCATTCTTTTAGGCGCGGTTTGTGGTTTACTTACAACTTGGAACGGTTTCATGATGGCTTCTCCTCGCTTACTTATGAGTATGGCTAGAGCTAACATGGTTCCTAAAATTTTCGCAAATCAACATCCTAAATTTAACACTCCTACTGTTGGTTTAATTTCTTGTTTGATTCTTTCAATTGCTGGTCCTTTCTTAGGTATGGGACTTATTGACCCATTAACAAGCTTTTCAGCTGCAGGTTTCGTTGTTAGCTGGACGATTACATCATTCTGTGTTGTTCGTCTTAGACAAACAGAACCTAATATGGAAAGACCATATAAGATCCCTGGCGGTTCTGCAATGGCTTGGTTTGCAGGTATTGTAATGGCAATAGTACTAGTTCTTCTATTTGTACCTCTTGCTGTTAACCCTGTATATATGGGAGATATGGCTGTTTATCTCTTTATTGCATGGATGGTTATTGGTATCGTTCTTTACCTTGCTACAGCACCACAAAGAAATGCTATTCCTGAAAACGAACGTGCTGCTTCCTTATTCGCTAAGATGAGCGATAAGTAAGTAACATAAATTACTTAATGAAAGGTGAACCCTATGGCACAACAGATGGTAGGCGGAAATGTCATAACGATTGATCTCTTAATTTACTGGGTGATTTCAGTAGCGTTATTTGCTGCATTGGACTTCTATGCAAGTAAACGTTTAGGAGGAAGGAAAACTTTAGGCTTTAAAGCCTTACGTATTCCTAAATTTATTTCTTTAGCTGCTGTTTCGGCTATTTCAATTATATTAATGATCCTTTTTTCAACAGGATATAAAATTGAGTTTGGTATCATGACATTTCTGGGCGTTCCTTATTTTGCTATGTGGGTATTCTACTTATCATGTGTTTTAAGAAGAATTCGTTCTGAAAAAAGAAGATGAACATTTTAGATAGAAAATCTCTTAAAACGGTT
>CAZTAY010000053.1:0-16681 GCA_964611655.1 uncultured Eubacteriales bacterium | reverse complement strand
AATAAAACGCTTCAAAATAATTTCTGACAAATATAGAAATCGTAGAAAGCGTTTTACTCTTAGATTCAATTTAATTGCTGGTTTGTATAATTTTGAACTTGCTTCGTAGGTTCAGAAATAAGTCTATTAATGTTTTGTGTAGAAGTTACAACAAAATGCTGCATAATCAGTTACATATTGTATACTATATTTCTTGCAATTACTAAATAATTAGATTATTTCACAAATAAAAGGCTTCATCATACCTCTTTGCTATGATTGTTTTATATAAGTGTTTTGAGCAGATAAGGGCTTATTTTGGCATTTTTTATTGTTGAATTAAATATTTTATATGTGCTATAATAAAACTTATGAATTAATTTTTATTATAAGGGGCGGTAACATGAATACTAAAAAAAGTAGTTTTACTTCTCTTAGCACAAAACTAAACTTGTTATTAGTTGTTTTTTTAATTCTTTTATCACTTTCAATTGGGATTTTTAGCTATTTAACATATAGCAACGACGCCATAACACTTAAAGGTAGTGTTGCAGGCTCTGCTGCAAGAACTATGGCTGCAATGATTGATCCTGTAGAATTCATGGAAATTGTTGATACAGGCAACCAAAACGATTATTACCAAAAAATGCAAAAGAATTTTGAAATGGTTAAAGAGCGTTCAGGTATGTCATACCTATACGCTTTAGTAAAACATACAGATGGAACAAATTATAGATACATTTTTATTGATGGAATTCCAGGTCAAGCGCCTAGTTTTGGAGAATTGGATAGCATAGCTGGTTATGGTGAAGCATCTTTGAGATGTTACGATAATGGAGTTAATACAATAAGTGATATTTATAAGCCTGAAGGTTATGACCATATGGTATCAGGATACTCTCCAATTTTAGATGAAAATAATAATGTTATAGGGATAGTTGGTGCGGACATTGATGCCGGTGAGGTGTTAGACCATCTTAACCAGTTTAGGAATAAGGTCATTATATTTGTGGTGATATTAATTATTGTCATAAGCTTGTTGGTAAGGGTTTACATCTCAACATTCATAAGAAAACCCATTAAAGCATTAACAGAAATGTCTCACAAAATTGCTGAAGGAGAATTAGATTTTAACATTAATTATTCATCTAATGACGAGATTGGAATACTTATAGAAAATTTTCAAACAGTAAAGTTTACCTTGTTAAACTTATTAAATTCTTTGGAAGATATGACCAGTGAACATTCAAAAGGGAATAATGAAGCAACTATAGAAGTTGCGAATTTTATGGGAGCATACAAAGACGTTGCTAACGGTGTTAATGAAATGGCACTAGAATACGTTACAGAGACGAAAGAAATCTTGGACACTGTGTCTGCTTTTGGAGCAGGAAATTTTGATGTTAAGTTAAAAGATTTTCCTGGCAAAAAAGCGTCCATTAACGAGGCTATTGAAAAGCTTCGTGAAACTTTTAAGGCAATAGACAGCGAAATTAAAAACCTTACAAATGGTGATTTGTCAAGATATATTGACTATACAAAATTTGAAGGTAATTGGGGAGTTATGATAAGAGGACTTAATCATCTATTAAATGCTATGATTGAGCCAATAAAAGAATCAGTCTTGGTTTTAGGAAAGATGTCAAACGGAGATTTTAACGAAAAAATTATAGGTGATTACAAGGGCGACTTTGGACTTATTAAAGATTCTCTAAATTCGATGCAGGACGCAATTTCAAATTACATCAAAGAAATTAGTTATTTGCTAGGTGAGATGTCAAACCAAAATCTTGACATTACTATTACCAGAGAGTATATTGGTGAGTTTAGTGAAATAAAGAATGCAATAAACATGATTATTGATACGTTTAACCATATTCTTTCTGATTTCAGAAGTTCAGCTATTCAAGTTTCAAGTGATTCTAATCAGATCCATAATTACAGCTTAGAGCTATCCAAAGGCGCTGACAGACAAATTGTTGCAGTAGATCAGCTTAAAGCAATTATTGACAATATTGATACTCAAACATTAAAAAATTCGGAAATAGCAATTAAAGCCAATGAGTTTACATCATATGCTAAACAAAATGCAGAAGAAGGAACTAAGGTTATGAAAGAAATGTTAAATGCTATGGAAGATATCAACGAATCTTCAAGTAGTATATCTAAGATAATAAAGGTTATTGAAGATATTGCATTCCAGACAAACCTGTTGGCTCTTAATGCTGCAGTTGAAGCTGCAAGGGCAGGCGAACACGGAAAAGGTTTTGGAGTTGTTGCAGAGGAAGTACGTAATCTTGCAAGCAAAAGCCAAGAAGCAGCTAAAAATACTACTGCTTTAATAGAAAATTCCGTATTAAAAACTTCTGAAGGTACTAGAGTTGCTAATGAAACTGCTAAAATGCTAGATGCAATTTCAGATGAGATTACGGAGGTTTCAAATTATATTAATAATATTGTCGAGGTTTCTAAAGAGCAAAGTGAAAATTTAAGACAGCTTAATGAAAGCATAGTTGAAGTTGCTAATGTAACTCAAGTAAATACTGAAATAAGCCGAAATAGTTTTGAATTTTCAGAGAAACTATCTAAAGAAGCGGATAGTATACAAAATATGATTGCACAGTTTAAGCTTAAAAACAAAAATATTGACTAATCTAAATTAGACAGAAACACGTATATTATATAGAAATGCCGCAAACGCGGCATTTTTTTTCTTTGCTTGTTTCTTCACTTGAGTATACAATGAAAGTGCAACACATGATAAAAAACAACACAGAAGCAGGAACTCCGTAATAATAGTTAACAACCACAAAAACTAAAGGAGTGACTACAAATGTGTTGTTATGAACATCTTACCATAGAAGAAAGAGAAAAGATACTGTAAGAAACTATGAGCTTGAGAGCAATAGCAAGGTTGATGGGGCGAGCCCCATCAACCTTGACCAGGGAAGTCAGAAGAAATAGCGAGGTTAGTGAGTATCAGCAAATAAAGCACAGAAGAAATATGAAGCAAGAAGAGCTACTCGCTAAGTTACCCTCAATTGAGCCCCAGACACCTGTGAAATTATCTTTGAACACTCCGTTTTTCCATTCCGTGTCTATATTATTATCCCGTCCTAACAAAAGTATTAAATCCTGCTCTAGACTTACATATGCCAGCTGTAAATAGACCGTTTTATATATATAGCGTCCTATACTATCAGAACTAATTATCTCGTTTTGCCATGCATTTGAACCACCAGTTTCAATTATTACTTGAACATTTTCAGGTAATTCAACTTCCTTCTATTCTTGAAGGTCTTCAGTTACTGCTCCAGATTCTGACTCTAAATCACTACCGCATAAATACCAATAAATTGCCCATGTGTCATTAGTATCAAAGCTGTCCTCATCCAAATCCTACGTCTTTTTATTAGATATAATTGAACCTGCATCCTTGCTTGCATCTTAACTTGTATCAGTGGTACCAGAACACGCAGTCATTAAGAATGTAAGAACAAATATTAAAATTTAAAAATCAATTTAGTTTTAATAGACATAAAATACCCCTAATTTAATGGCAATTAAAACTAATTCAGAACAAAAATTTACAAAATTAAATCATAGTTCCTTAATTTTTGCAACAGATCAATACGAAGCGCAACAAAAACGGACAGCCACATGCTGTCCGTTTTTTAAATATTATTTTTTTCTAATATTTAGTTCGTAAAAAATATCCATCCAATCCAAACCCTCGTTCACAAGGTTTACTGTTAAATGATACATTAAATCAGCAGTTTCATATATGATTTCTTCTTTGCTTTTGTTTTTTGTTGCAATAATAACTTCAGCCGCTTCTTCTCCAACCTTTTTCAGTATCTTATCTGCGCCTTTTGTAAGCAAGTAATTGGTGTATGAGCCTTCAACCGGATTGACTTGACGGTCTTTTATAACATCAAAAACATCTGTAATAGCTGTTGAATCAGCTTCATGCTCGTCAGAGCCAAATACATTTCTATAGAAACAAGTTGCTTCGCCTGTATGACAAGCTATTCCTCCCACCTGCTCAACCTTAAGTAAGAGAGAATCCATATCACAATCAATATAGATATTTTTTAAAATCTGAAAATGACCAGATGTCTCACCTTTTGTCCATAATTCATTTCTGCTTCTGCTAAAATAACAAACTTTACCGGTTTCCATAGTTTTTAATATTGAATCTTTTGACATCCAAGCCTGCATTAAAACTTTACCAGTTCTATATTCTTGTGCTACGGCAGGTATTAAACCTTTTTCATTAAATTTCAAGTTATTAAGCCAATCCATTTTAGCCTCCTTTGTTAAAGCCTAACTGATATGCCTTCATTATCCAGGTATTCTTTTAATTCACGAATATCAAGTTCTCCAAAATGAAACAGCGACGCCGCAAGTGCTGCATCTGCATCTCCCATTGAAAAAACATCTTTAAAATCCTCTTTTTTACCTGCACCACCAGAAGCAATCACAGGAATCTGAACTGCATTGGAAATCAGCTTAGTTAATTCAAGGTCATAACCATTTTTTGTACCGTCACAATCCATGCTTGTTAGAAGAATCTCCCCTGCTCCCAATTTCTCTGCTTCTATTGCCCATTTTAAGGCATCTTTTACTGTATTATTTCTACCACCGTTAATATATACATCAAAACCGCCGTTTTCTCTGCGTTTAGCATCAATTGCCACTACAACACATTGACTGCCAAATTTTTCTGCTGCTTCATTAATAAGTTCAGGTCTCTTAATTGCAGCAGTGTTTAAAGATATTTTATCTGCACCTGCATTTAAAATGGCTCTAATGTCTTCAATCGTTCTGATTCCTCCGCCTACGGTAAGTGGTATAAAGACTCTTTCAGCAGTCCGTGCCACCACGTCAATCATTGTATTTCTATTGTCTGAGGATGCAGTTATATCTAAAAAAACAATTTCATCAGCCATGGATTTATTATATAAAGAAGCTATTAAAACAGGGTCACCGGCATCAATTAAGTTAACAAAGTTGACACCTTTGACAACTCTCCCGTCCTTTACATCAAGACAAGGAATAATCCGCTTTGTATGCATCATAACCCTCCCTGAAATTTTGTTATTGCCTCATCTAAATTGATGGTTCTTTTATAAATTGCCTGACCAACGATTGCTCCATATGCTCCTATTTCTGACGCTATTTCAAGATCTTTGATTGTAGTAATTCCGCCTGATGCGATAATATTTATACCACTTTTATCGATTAGCTTTTTCGTCATTTCAAAATTAAATCCCGATAGCATACCATCCTTTGAGATATCAGTATATATAATTGTTGATACTCCATAATCTTTCATTTTTAGACAAAAGTCAACTGCCTTGAATTCACTAATTTCTTCCCAGCCTGAAATGGCAACCATACCATTTTTAGCATCAATTCCCACAGCTATATGGTCTTTGTACGAATTAACTGCTTCTTTTACAAACTCTGATTTTTTAACAGCGGCAGTACCAATTATAACCCTAAAAACCCCTGCATTAATCCTTTTTTCTATATCTGACATTGACCTTATACCGCCGCCTGTTTGAACTATTATAGGATATGATGCTATTTTATTTATTACGCTTAGATTTTTAGACTCGCCAGTTCTAGCACCATCCAAATCAACAATATGTATATGTGTTGCACCGGCATCAATAAAACCCTCGGCGATTTTTATTGGATCGTCACCGTAAACAGTTACCTTATCAAAATCACCTTGTCTAAGCCTTACGCATTTTCCGTCTTTTAAATCAATTGCAGGAAATATTATCATGATATTTTGCTCCTAAACTATAATAATGCAAAATTCTTCAAAATTGTTAGTCCTGTTTCACCGCTTTTTTCAGGATGAAATTGCAATGCCATTACATTGTCCTTTTGCACAGCTACTTGAATATCATAACCATAATAAGTGTTTGCGGAAACTATATCTGAATTGGTTTGTAAATGATATGAGTGTACAAAATATACATATGGATTATCCCCAAGATCTTTAAATAGAGGGTCTCTTTTTTGTATATTCAGTGAATTCCAACCAATATGAGGTACTTTTTCATTAATACCATCTTTAAATCTTACAATATCCCCTTCCAGAATCCCAAGCCCCTCAAACAAACCGTTTTCATAACTTTTGTCAAATAAAAGCTGCATTCCCAAACAAATTCCAAGAAGCATAACGCCCTTATTTGTTATTTCAATTATAGTTTTATCAAGTCCGCTTTTGCGCAAATTCTTCATTGCATGGTCAAAAGCGCCAACACCTGGTAGTGTTACTTTGTCTGCCTTAATAACTTCCATAGGATCGTTTGTAATAAATGCATTATATCCAAGATAGGAATAGGCTTTTAACACACTGCCTAGATTGCCCATTCCGTAATCAATAATTGCAATGCGCATGTCATACCTCCAACATTCCTTTGGTTGAGTGCACGCCAATAATTCTGCTGTCTAAAGCCTTTGCTTCATCTAAGCATTTACCGAACGCCTTAAATATTGCCTCTGAAATATGATGATTGTTTTTTCCGGATAATTGCTTAATATGAATATTGACACCTGCTTTATTACAAATAGCTCTGAAAAACTCCTCAACCATTTCAAGCTCCATGTTACCAAGTGATGGTATAGTAAATTGTACATCAAAACACAAAAGTGGTCTACCTGAAAAATCAACAGCGCATAAAACGAGAGCCTCTTCCATAGGCAAAATATAAGAACCATATCTCTTTATTCCATGTTTGTTTCCTAAAGCTTTATGTAGACAGTTACCAATTACTATTCCAACATCTTCAATGGTATGATGTGAGTCTACTTCCAGATCGCCTTTTGCATTGACTTCCAGGTCGATAAAACCTTGTTTTGCAATATGAGTAAGCATATGATCAAAAAATCCTATGCCAGTATTAATATTGGATTTTCCGCTACCGTCTAAGTTTAAATTAACATAAATATCCGTTTCGCGTGTTTGCCTTGTTTCGTTAGCTACTCTCATACTAGTTACCTCCTAGTATTCTTGTAATATGCTCAATAACTTCGCTATTTTCTTGTTTGTTTCCAATCGTTATTCTTGTTTTGAATAAATTATTTTCGTTTTTGCCAAAACTTCTTATTATAATTCCTTCTTTTTTTAAAAGTTCATATATATCGATAGTCGATTCAATGTAAACAAAGTTTGCATTTGAGGAATAGGCATTAGCCTTGTTAGTGGCATTTAGAGCCATCATTAACCTTACTCTTTCTGCTTTTAAGAATTTAATCCTTTGAATGTATATATCTCGATCTTTCATAACTTCAATAGCGATACGCTGAGATATGGTGTTAAGATTATAAGGTGCTTTTACAATATTCAGTACATCAATAAAATCTTTATCTGCAATTCCAAAGCCTACCCTTGCACCGGCTATTCCATACGCCTTTGACAAAGTTTTAAGCACTATTAGATTTTTGTATTTTGGTATTAGACTAAGTGCAGATACTTCTGCAAATTCACCATATGCTTCGTCAATTACAACAGGAATTGAAACTAAATTAAGAAGCTTTTCAATATCATCAATTGGTATTTCATTACCTGTTGGGTTATTGGGATTACACAAAATAATAATCTTTGCATTAGAATCCAGTGCTTTTTTTGCAAACAATTCAATATCATATCCAAAAGATTTTGTATTTTCATCTTTAGAAATAGGTACTTCGATTGTTTTGCCGTGATTAATAGAGGTGGTTAGTCTATACATACTAAATGAAGGCAACGGTGAGACTACAACTTGATCCTTTTCCAGAAATGCCTTTGTTATATAATCAATTATCTGATCAGAGCCTACACCGCAAATAACATTTTGCTTTTTAACTTCCCAAAAGTCAGCAGCAACTTCCCTAAGCTCATTGCAATCAGTATCGGGATATCTATTTAAATTTTCACTGTTTAATAACCAATTACTAATCCTTTTTTTTGTTTTATCGTCCAATGAAAAAGGGCTTTCGTTAGCATCTAGCCTAAACTTATAGGTACCTTCTTCCACAATATATGGCTTAAAATCTCTTAAATCACTACGTAAGTATTCCCTCATTAGAATAGCCCTTTCTCTGTTCTTTTTCTAACCGCTTCACCGTGGCAAAAAAGCCCTTCAGATTCGGCAAATCGAATTATATCATCAGAAAGCTCCATTAGCGCTTCTTCTGAGAAACTAATGATACTTGATTTTTTCACATAATCATCAACACTTAGAGGTGAATAGAATTTTGCAGTTCCACCTGTTGGCAATACATGGTTTGGTCCTGCCATATAGTCCCCTAAAGATTCAGGAGAGTAATTTCCTAGGAAAATGGCACCTGCATTTTTTATTTGACCCAGGCAAGAAAACGGATTCGAAACACATACCTCAAGATGTTCAGGTGCAAAATCATTTGAAAAATCAAATGCCTCTTTAATATTTTTAGTAATCAAAATTCCTCCATAATTTGATAGAGATTTTATGATTATGTCTTTCCTTGGAGATGATTCAATTTGAATTTCAAGCTCTTTTTCCACTTCACTTGCTAATTCTTCATCCGGCGTAACTAACACTGCCGAAGCCATTTCATCGTGCTCTGCTTGGCTAAGCAAATCAGCAGCAACATATTCAGGAACTGCAGAACTGTCAGCAATAATAAGTATTTCGCTTGGCCCTGCAACTGAGTCAATGTCAACATTACCGTAGACAGTCTTCTTTGCAAGTGCTACATAAATATTTCCTGGACCTACAATTTTATCTACTTTTGGAATGGTTTGTGTTCCATAAGCAAGAGCAGCAATAGCATGTGCCCCGCCTATTTTATAAATTTCATCTACTCCTGCAATCTTTGCAGCCGCAAGGGTGACAGGTGGTATTTCCAAACTTTCATTGCAAGGAGTAACCATAACAATTCTTTTCACTCCTGCAACCTTTGCAGGAATAACATCCATTAATACTGTAGAGGGATAAGCAGCTTTTCCGCCGGGAACATATACACCAATAGTATCTAAAGCTCTAATTAACTGCCCTAAAGTTTCCCCGTTTTCATTAGGTTCAATCCAGCTGTTTTGCTTCTGTTTCTGATGGAATATTTTAATTCTCTCCGCAGCTTTCTCAATAGATTTATATAACTTCAAATCTACATTTTCCAGAGCTTTATTAATTTCTTTATCAGTTACTTTTATATTATTTTCATTTAGGACAACTGAATCAAATTTTTGGCAATATTCAAATAATGCAGAATCACCGTTCTCTTTAATAGCAATTAATATTTCATCAACGACTTTTTGGTATTCTGAATAATTGTTATCATCTCTGTTTAAGATCTTATCTATAAACGCACTACCCTCTTCTGTTCCATTATAAACAATGTTTAAATTATACACTGTCTCGCACCTCACTAAGCTTTCCAATTAGGTCAAATATTCTCTTGTGTTCCAGCTTCATGCTTACCCGATTGACAACCATTCTTGCAGATATATCACAAATTGTCTCAAGAACCACAAGCCCGTTCTCCCTAATCGTATCCCCTGTTTCTACAATATCTACAATTGCATCAGCAAGACCAACAATTGGACCTAATTCCACCGAACCGTTTAATTTTATGATTTCAACAGTCTGACCTTTTTCTTTGTAGAAATAATCTTTCGCTACTTTTGGATATTTAGTGGCTATTCGTATGTTATATCCCATACTCAATTTTTCTTTCATTTCAGGATGACCTGCTACAACCATTTTGCATTTTCCAAATCCCAAATCCAAGACTTCATATAGGTTTCTTTTTTCCTCTAATATTACGTCACGTCCGCATATACCTATATCGGCTGCGCCATACTCAACATATGTAGGTACATCTCCGGCTTTTGATAAGAAATATTTCATATTTGAATCGCCTTCAAATATTAGCTTCCGACTTTTTTCTTTTATTTCATTGCATGAAAATCCTGCTTTCTCAAACATTTCCATCGTAATCTTGGATAAACGTCCTTTAGTAATTGCACAAGTTAGAGGCTTCATGATTCGCTTCCTCCTTTTAGATCTGAAAGGGATAAATCAGACTTTTTTCCTGATTTAATATCTATTGCAGAAATTTTTTCATGGCTTTCAAAATACAGTATACCATCTAAATTCCTATCTTTAGCATAAACTATGGCTTCTTGAATGCCACCCTTTAACAGGTGGTTTTCTAGTGAAAGTCCGTCTTTTCTCAGATCCGCAGTTGATTTCATTGCTAATGTTCTGGTTTTTTCTGTGTATACCAGCAATGTTTCGTTAGTTGAAATTTCATTATCTATTTTCTGTCTGGTTAGCGCATCTAGGACATCCAAAATTTTAATTGTAAATCCAACAGCCGGCAAGTCTCTGCCGAATTTAGAAACAAGAGAATCGTACCTGCCCCCGTCAGCAATTGAAAAACCTATATCATAAGTGTAACACCTAAAAATGATACCGGTATAGTAATGGGGTTGCTGTGCAATGCTCAAATCAAAAGATATATATTTACCATAATCCAATTCATTAAGAATTCCGTAAACTTCTTTAAGTCTGTTTAACGCCTTAATAGCCCTTTTATTATCAGTGATTTCAGAAAGTCTATCCAAAACTTCACTGTTGCCAATTAGCAATTGTATGTTAAGAAGTACGTCTCTGGCAGTATCCTTAATATTAAACTCTTTCAATATGCTCTCTACCGCTATGTAATTTTTAGAAGCCAACATAGACTGAATTTCTACCATGACATTTTCATGAACTCCGGATTCCTCTAGTATGCCTGTAATAAAATCCGAATCCCCAATATCTATTTTAAAATTCTTTAATCCAATGCTAAGTAAGCTGTTTATAAGTATTATTAAGACTTCAGAATCCGCATCAGAGGTATTTTCCTCCATTAGCTCAATTCCCACTTGATAAGACTCGCCTGGCTTACCTTTATATGTATCTCCGGATCTATAAATTGAGCCTGAATAATATAGTCTGTATGGAGGTTTAGATTTTGAAAGGAAAGAAGCAGCCACTCTTGCAATTGGAGGTGTCATGTCAGCTCTAAGTGCAAGAGTATTTCCGTCAGAATCAAAAAATCTATATAAATCACTGGGTAATCTATTAGAGACATCAGTAAATACTTCTGCATATTCAAATGATGGAGTTTCTATGGGATTGTATGAATAAGAAGTAAAAACGGATAATATTTTATTAATAATGTAATTTTTAAGCTTACAGTCTATAGGAAGCCAATCTCTAACCCCTACAGGTGTATGAATAAGATTTTTTCTCATTGCAACCTCGCTTTTCTACTTTATCTTAGTAGAGTGATAAAGTAATGTTATTATACTATTATATCTGTATGTTGTCAAATGAAAAATGTTTAATAATATCCTTAGTGGCTTTGAATATATAAAACTTAACTGTATTTATAATGAAAACCCATATGGCAAAAGTTCTGATAGATTAAATAACTTATATTCTCCCATAGTGTTTGCACAGATTATTTCAATGTTCGGAGCAAATTCATGTAAGGTTTGCCTGCACACTCCACAGGGAGTACAAAAACTATTATCATTTGATACAATTGCAATTTTTACATAAGAACTATTACCTTCTGAAATAGCCTTAACAATTGCTGTACGCTCTGCGCAGATACAAACTGAATAACTTGCATTTTCTACGTTACATCCTGTATAAACATCTCCATTTTTACATAATAAAGCAGCGCCAACATTAAACTTTGAATATGGCGCATAAGAATAGGATTTTGCATTAACGGCTAATTCTAATAATTTTTCATTATCCATATTAAACCTCATTTTATAGTACTGAAAGTTTAGTAGCTAGGGTATAGTTTGCAGTCAGTACTCCATATTGTAATACTGTTGATAAGTCTTTTTTTCTAAATGTACAAACAAGCTTATTATCGTATGTTAATGTATATAATGTTTCTTTAGAGCCTTCTTTCTCATTAAAAACATATATTATACCTTTTTTTAACTTAACTTTGCGTTCATTTCCAAGGGCTTTAAAGCCTAACGATATTGTTGAATTAAAAATTAGAAATAATTCCAATCGATTCACATCCCAATGTTATTTAAGGAACAAAACAGCATCATGGTAATTTTTAAGTAAATAACAAAACTATTTTGTAGAATAATAATATCGACAATTATATAAAAACATTGATTTTTTTCTACATTGCTGATATTATAATATATCGATTAAGCTATGTAAAGATAACTATGTTAATAATAATTGTTAAATATATTGTTTCACAAATAACTAAATTATATTAATATGTATTCCAATTACGGCTGGTTAGCAACCGTAATTTAACGAATTATATTTCATAGTTTTGTATATTTAGATGGTGGCTAAGATGAAGCTTTTAATTAATGTAACACAAAAACAAAATTTATCTCAAAGAATGTTACAATCAACTTCTATACTACAAATGAATTCAATTGAACTTGTTGATTATTTAAAAACTTTATCATCTGAAAATCCTGTTATTGAAATCGAAGACACTTTCTTTGACTCAATTGATAAATATCAAAATAAATATGATAGTTCTGAAGCTAATTATACTGATGATTATTCAGTTAATAGTGATTTACATACGAATAATGATGATACGATTAATGATAAATTTGGTTTTAAAACTGTCTCTGAAGATGATAATTTTGTTGAACATTTGCTTAATCAAGTTCGATTTTTTAAGTTATCTCCCTTTGACAGGCATGTGGTTGAGCATATAATTCACTCCTTGGATCAAAATGGGTACTTTCTTGAGGATGCCCATGATTTAGGGCTAAGGTTTGGAAAAAGTACTGATTATATATTGTGGATGTTAAATATAGTTCAGCAACTTGATCCTCCGGGTGTAGGAGCTAGAAATTTGAAAGAGTGTCTAAACATTCAATTAACTAGACTTGGAATAAAAAATCAAATAGTTTTGGAAATTGTAGATAATCATCTTGAAAACTTGGCAAACAATAAAGTACTTTTAATATCAAAAAAGCTAAACTGTAATTTATCAGAAGTTAAATTGGCTATAAGTATAATTAAATCATTAAATCCAAGGCCTTCACAAGGTTTTAGTTCCGGATTACCTTCAAAAGTCATTGTACCTGACGTCTTTGTGAAGAAATACTTGGATCAGTTTGAAATTACGATAAATGAGACCTTAAGCCCTTTAGTTAATATAAATCCTTTTTATAAGAAATTAAGCAACGAAACTTTGTCTAATCAAGAAAGAGATTATATTAATTCTAAAATAAAACAAGCAGAATGGGTTATTGATTGTATTAAAATGAGAAATAATACCATCCTTAATATAGTAAACGAAATAGTTTTTAAACAAAAGAAGTTCTTTAATGAAGGCAAGAATATTGCTCCACTGAAGCTAACCGACATATCCTCTAAAATTAACAAACATGTTTCAACCGTAAGCAGAGCAATTAAAGATAAATATTTAGAATGTTCATGGGGTATTTATCCTATAAAGCATTTCTTCAATTATTCTTTAGAATCATGCCAATTAAATACAGAAACACCTTTTTCAATTAAAGAAGAAATTAAGACCATTATTGCTAACGAGAATATAAATAATCCCTTTTCGGACAGTGAATTATGTAGTATACTAAATGGCAAAGGAATTAATATATCAAGAAGAACTGTTGCAAAGTATCGTGAATCTTTAGGGATTCCAAATGGTTATAATAGAAGAATTTTTGATTGATTTATAATGGAATTTTTGTTAAGAGGTTATAATTGCTAATTCAAAATAGTTTGCCCTTTTTGGGATGTTTATGTGGGTTAGCTCAAATTTAAATAGTTCTAATTTGTTTTTCTTACCGACGTATTTGGCTGGAAAACGGTTAAGACATATGGAGGGTTATCGAAGTGGTCATAACGGGGCTGATTCGAAATCAGTTTGGGAGCAATCCCACGTGGGTTCGAATCCCACACCCTCCGCCAAAGCGCTGTAATCCGAACTCGTACCGAACGGCCATTGTGCCGATTGGACAAGGGTTCGGATTCGTTGTTTTTACGGACAAAATTCCACAGTAGAACACAAAAAAGCCGATGGGGTATGTAGATACCACCACCGGTTTTTTTGTGCGCTATTTAGATAATCTCGCATATCGAATACTTGCTAAGGCAATAAAGCGATTGATGACGAGGGTGCGAACATATCAGTCCATAGGGAGGAACGTAGCGACCGGAGGGTTGAAATCTTCACCCTTCTCCTTGCTTCTTAAAAAAAACTCCTTCTCTGCAATAAAACTTTCTTCATCGTTTTCACAATAACGATAGTAATGGATTTCAGACATATCTTCATTGTATTGCGGCTGCCACCACGCAAAAAAACCTTCGCGATATAAACGCATAATAAAAAATCTACCCATTCTTCCGATAAATCGGAATCGAGATTAGTTAATTCCAAATCTTTAACAAGTTTGGTTAACTTAATTTTTAGTATGCCTCTTTTAAATATGCAGCAGTTATATATAAGAATCTTTCTTATTTTTTCCCTATAACCATCAAAGACTCTTCTGAGCCCGTGACAGATAATTATATCTATCAGGATAATCTTTCATAGGCTCTAAGAAATTTTGTGCAACCAATATTTCTTGCCGCTTAACTTCTTCATCGTTCGGTGTAGGCAATTTAGACTCAATTTGGCAACTAAGCCTATACCACACGAGATACTTGTTTTTTTCGTAAATGCTCACTACATTTCCTCCTACATATTAAATAAATGTTCTCACCACTTCCAACCATAAGCCCCAGCGCAAAGCTAAACAAATAAATTCTACATTTGATTTATATCACATCTCCAGCCGGTACGCTACCCAATACTCCTCCGGCATAACCGATAGCAACTGCCCCAGCACTTCCATAGCCTGATGACGGAATAAATCCGAGAAATCCTCTGCGCTGATGGCTCTATGCCCTATCGTCCGTGCGAAAGCATCAACCTCATATGCCGATGTTCCCACAAGGCTTTCAGCAATCGCCACAGACTCATTCTGCTCCTGCTCGTCCTCATAAAACCTATGTCCGAGATATTCTCCAACAAATTTACGAACGCAATCAATAAATTTTTCAAAATCATCACTTGCAAGCAAGTCTGATATTACCTCGCTCCGAGGTATGTCAGTCTTGTTTTCTTTTGCAGCGGTTGCCCATAAACGCAATCTCTCCACAGCTTGATCAGATAACCCCAATTCGGAAGCAACAGCCATATTTGCCCGAACCTTGCTGTAGCAGGTATTCATACGGCACTTTGAAAAACTCCGCAACCTTTTTAAAGTTGTACATGTCGGGTATCGTTTTGCCGTCTTTCCATTGCGCCACTGCTTGACGTGACACACCCACAAAGTCGGCTATCACTTGTTGGCTTGTTCGTGTTTCGTCAATTAAAAGCCGGAAACGCCGTGGGAATGGAGCAAGGTAATTATCATTAACATCGGCCATGTGTTTCGTCCTTTCTGCTTATTATAATTGCACTTTTCCATTTATAGCGGTAAATTATTGTCAATGCAATTACAATATACTACAATTATATTATAGCAAGTGTACATAAAAGGAATGGCAGATGCGAAAAAAAGACTATGGCACAGGTATCCCGGAACACGAGATTGAAGCACTCGCCCGGTGCTTACTTCCCGAAATACAAAAGTTTTTCGAGAGCGATGACGGAAACGGGAGTTTGCAGAGTGGAAGGCAGAACAAGAAAAGAAAAAATCTCCTCAGAAGAAAGGTAGGAAAAATGGAGGGTAATTCCTCCATGCCGTAAATTATTTGTGCCATAGTTTTATTCTTTCGCTTATGATAAAGCCGATGAGGTCATACCTGACTTCATCGGCTTTTTAGTTTGGAGTTGTTTTGTTATTTTACCTCTTGTTCCAAAGACACAAACAGATAGCAATCAAAGAACTCTGTGATGGATATTCCAAGTCCATCACAGAGTTTTTTTACCGTGATGACAGATATATCTTTTCTTCGCATATCCATCATGCTGTACACCGTAGACGGCGTAACGCCGGACATGGTGGCAAGCTCATTATATTTTATCTTTCGCTGCTCGCATATCTCTTGGAACCTTAAAACTATTGCTTCCTTAATTTGCATAATACAGTCACCTCCACACACTAATTGTAAACAATATTACATTTGTGAGTATACGCAATTGCGTATTATTGTCAGTTGTGGCATAATATACTCATGTGCGTAATTGGAGGTTATTGTTATGGATAAAAAGACTTGCTGTGTAACAGGACATCGAGATATACCGGCTGATAAAATAAACTATGTGACCTCCGAGCTTCGGCGTAAAATTTTATGTGCGATTAATGATGGATATACCCATTTTATCAGCGGTTTTGCCGAGGGTACGGACTTGATTTTTGCGACAATTATTGTTGAGTTAAAAAACAAATATTCAATCACTTTGGAAGCTGCCATTCCCTATCGAAACCGAATGAAAACAGCCGACAAGACTTTTCAAAATCTTATCGGCTGCTGTGATATTGTCGGCGTTCATTCGGAGCGGTATTTTTCGTCCTGCTTCATGAAAAGAAATCGGTATATGGTGCAGTCATCAAGTCGTGTAATTGCTGTCTTTGACGGCAGAGAAAAAGGAAGAACTTTAGCGACAATGAGATACGCACATGCGTTAAACCGTGAGGTAAAAT
>CAZTAY010000052.1:0-16765 GCA_964611655.1 uncultured Eubacteriales bacterium | reverse complement strand
CAAACAAGTTTGCTACAGCCGATTTTTAATTGAATTAGCTATATAGCTGTTTCGGCAGAAAACAAACCGAAACACGCGCCATGCGCCACTCCTTCCGCTGCGCTACACTCGTTAGGCAGGGCGCATAATTCAATTATAAACCGCCTTACGCAAACAAGTTTGCTACAGTCGATTTTTAATTGAATTAGCTATATAAAAATATTAATGATTAAGCACACGGCTTAAAAATGATTTTGTTCGTTCGTTTTGGGGTGATTCAAAAATCTCCGTTGGGGTACCAGATTCAGCAATAATCCCTTCGTCCATAAACAAAACTCGTGAGCCTACTTGCTTTGCAAATAACATTTCATGAGTTACTACAATCATGGTCATACCACTGTTGGCAAGGTCTCTCATTACTTCCAGTACCTCACCTACCATTTCAGGGTCAAGTGCTGAAGTGGGTTCGTCGAATAACATAACATCAGGAGACATAGCAAGAGCCCTAACAATAGCAATACGCTGCTTTTGTCCACCAGAAAGTTGTCCCGGGAATGCGTTTGCCTTGTCTGAAAGTCCAACTCGTGCAAGCAATGATAATGCGTTTTCATTGGCTTCACTTTGAGATGCAAGTCCTGTTTTGACAGGCGCTAAAGTGATATTAGCCATAACAGAAAGGTGCGGAAACAAATTAAACTGTTGGAATACCATTCCCATTCTCTGGCGCATCTTGTTTATATCAGTTGATTTGCTTGTAATGTCGTTGCCGTCAAATATTATGTTGCCGCCTGTAGGTACTTCCAACAAGTTAAGGCAACGCAAAAAGGTGCTTTTACCTGAACCGGAAGGTCCTATAATAACAACCTTTTCACCTTTTTCGATTTGGTCTGTTATACCTTTAAGCACATGAATGTCGCCGTAGGATTTGTATAAATCTTTTATTTGTATCATAACGTCACCTGTTATCGCTTCTATGCAAATATTCTTCAAATTTTTTAAGACCTAGTGTCAGAAGCTTAATTAGCAGATAATATGTAACAGCAATTCCAATACGTGGCATATAACCGTCAAAGGTGCGGCTCATGATAACATCTGCCGCCTTTGTTAAGTCACGTACACCAAGAAGTCCAGCAACTGCTGTTTCCTTAACAAGGACAATAAATTCATTAGCCAATGCAGGAAGGATATTTTTAATTGCCTGGGGAAAAATAATAAAAGTCATTGTCTGTTTCGAATTAAGACCTAGAGAACGACCTGCTTCTGTCTGACCTTTATCAACGGACTGTATACCTGCACGTATAATTTCTGATACATATGCACCGCTGTTTAAACCAAATGCAATAACTGCTACCAGAAATTTGTCTATATTTACAGTAGCAAAAATAACATAATAAATGATAATAAGCTGTGTAACTACGGGCGTACCTCTTATAATATCCACATAAATATCACCGATTTTACGCAATACTATTAACTTGCTTTGGCGCGCAAAATATGTAATACAACCAAGCAAAAGTCCAAGAGTGATTGCCAGCAACGAAAGCAATATAGTATGCCACAGCCCATCAAGCACAAGCATATAACGGCTCTCTTTTATAAAATTCAGATAAAAATCATTTCCTAAGCTTACAAACCAGTTGAATAAAGCATCAAACATACAGTTTACCCCCACATTTGCTCATAGTATCAAATTTATAGCTAATTTTCAATATCTTTTGTAAATATTTTTTAAATACCATTAAAGCAAGAAAGGTTAATATGAAACATACATGTATAACCATAAGAAAGAATCCTAATAAATTACATATTACTAACAAGTCCCTAAATTGCTGTTTAACATGAATATCACAGCTATATTAGGGATGTAAATAGGAAAGCGAATGTTGGAAACATAAATTTTATTTCAAGTGATTGGGATTGTATTTTTGATATGCAAAGGTGGTAGTTTTAAAACCAATTAGGAGTAGCATAAAATAATTATTAAAAAGTAAATATCTGAATCAAGAAAAACATTCTAATCTTTGGGTTAATATAGATTGATAGTTATTTTTTCAGGTACAGTTGAATAGTAAATAATTTGGATTATTACAGAAATTTATTTATTATCTATGCTCATGTTAAGCATATTTAATATTCAGACCAGTGGTATGACTTAATCAACAACGAACTTAATATATTCTCAAGTGAGAAATCTAAACTTTCCATTCAAGAAGCTTTGAAAGGAAGGTTTTAAGTTCACTGGTTTTTGGAAAGGCAAAAACCTCTTTACTTTCGCCGTATTCAATGATATTTCCATTGTTCAAAAATACAACCTTTTCACATGCATGAATTGCAAACCCTATCTCATGAGTAGCGATAATAAACCCAATTCCGTCACTTTTAAGTTCGTTTATCATATCAAGTACGTCAGTTGTATATTCAGGATCAAGAGCAGATGTTGGTTCGTCAAGAAAAAGCATCTTTGGTCTTGGAGCAACTGCTCTTGCAATGGCAATTCTCTGCTGTTGACCACCGGAAAGCTGGAGAGGTTTTTTATTTGCTTCAGAATTAAGTCCAAACCTATTTATTAAAGTGAGGGCTGTTTTTTCTGCATTTTCTTTAGTAAATCCGTGAACCTTTTGGAGAGGAAGAGAAATGTTTTGTAAGGCAGTTAAATGCTTGAACAATCCGCCTTGCTGAAAAACAAAGCCTACCTTCTTTCTAAAATTTACACTGTCTTTAACCTCTTCATTATCTAACATGGCTTTACCTGATGTTGCTTCAATTAGTCCACCTAAAATTCTAAGTAAAGTTGACTTACCACATCCAGAACGACCAATTACAGCAAGGGTGTTAATATCATCGGAAAGACTTAAAGAGTTTAAAACAGGTTTTTCATCGTAGTTTTTAGTAAGGTTTATTAAATCAACTTTCAAATCTAAACCTCCTCTCAAGTGACTTACTAATTAGTGTAATAGGCAAGGTTAGACAGAGATATAGAAAACCAAGAAATAAGTAACATTCAAATAATTTAAAGTTAATTGCGCTAATTTCACGGATTGTTTGAGTAAGTTCAATAACTGCAATCATTGACAAAAGAGATGAGTCTTTTATTATTGATGCAAACTGCCCTGTTAATGCAGGCAAAGTTCGAGCAGTCAGTTGTGGAAGAATTACATATATAATAGTTTGTTTTTTAGTAAAACCCACTGCTTTTGAAGCCTCAATTTGTGAACTGTCGATTGAAATCAAGCTGCCTCGGATTATTTCTGAAATATAAGCACCTTCAAAGATGGACAATATTAAAACGCCACATATAAAACGGTTTTCAATACCAAATGCTGTACCAACAATATAAAAGAAAAGGTAAATTTGCATTATTAATGGTGTTCCTCTAACAAATACAACATAAATATTTGCTAAATATTTTAGAACAAGTATATTAGTAGACTGAAAAAAAGCGCTTATAATACCAAATATCATGCTAAGTACAAAACTTGCAATGCTTAAAAAAAGGGTTAATAGGAATCCTTGAACCACTCTGACTTTCATGTTTATTAAGAATGAAAAATCAAATGTAACTCCGATTCTTGATAATGAAAACCAGAAAATTGTTGTAATAATTAGTGTTAATATTAGAAATGTTAATGAAGCCTTAAAAGTATGTTGTTTAACAGTAGTTTTTGTATAGTAACTATTCATAATCAATCCTTTATATCAAAAAACCATTTAAATCCCAATTCATCAAATGCCAATTTTTCTTCTGCCAAGTACTTTTCGGATAATACATCAAAACCGCCTTCATCTGAATATTTATCAAGAAATTCATTAATTTTGCTAAGCAGCTCGGAATTTCCTTTTTTAACTGCTATGCCCCAATACTCAATGTCTTGGAATGGAATAAATATTGCAGTTGTTGTGTCAGGATTCATTTTATTATTTCTATAAATAGTAAGTTGATCGTATAAAAATCCATCTGCCTTCCCTTGTGAAACCTCCATTACGCAAGCGCTTTCATCAGCAAGAGAAATGATTTCTGCGTTTTTAAGATTTTCTTGTGCATACAAAAATCCTGTTGAACCAGTTTTAACCGCAACCCTCATGCCTGTCTTATTAAGGTCGTCTATTGAAGAAATTTCTGAATCTTTATTCGCCAAAATAGCAAGTAGAGAATTAGCGTATGGATTTGAAAAATCAACTTCTTCTTTTCGAGCATCTGTTATAGTCATTGATGAAATAACAAGATCTGATTTTCCAGTTTGAATTGAAGGAATAAGACCGTCCCAAGAGGTGTTAACAATCTCAACATCTTTTCCTAAGTATTCACCTATTGCGTATGCAAGTTCAACGCTTACACCGCTAGGATTTCCTGCATTATCTTTTGTTTCGAAAGGTGGATAAGCCAGTTCCATGGCGATTGTGATTTTATCCTTAACTTGCTTATTATTTTCACATCCGGTGATATAAAATACCGCTGTTAACATTAAAGCTATCAAAAGAGTGTTAACTAGCTTTCTCAATGATATTACCTCCTACGCTTTTATTAAAAAGCAATTTAGCTTGTCTAGCTGTATTGTATATTTAAACATTTTATTTGTAAAGTAGTTATAAGCTAGTTTTTTATTATAGAAAAACCAATTGACAGATAAGAGAATGGGTGTTAAAATAATATGCAGCTTAATCTGCCGGTGTGGCGGAATTGGCAGACGCGCGCGACTCAAAATCGTGTGGGCAACCGTGGGGGTTCGAGTCCCTTCACCGGCATATCAATATGTGAAAGGCTGTTAAACTTAGTTTAACAGCCTTTTATGTTATGGTAGGATATTTTTATAACCATTAATTGCAGTGAAAGATATTGAGAAATCAAAGCAGTTCTATCATGATGTATTAGATCAAGACGTTATAGAAGACTTTAGGAGCTTATGTTAGAAAACAAGTGGGTGCGGCACGTCAAATAAACGAAAGGTAGTATATTCAATGATTATTATTTTGTTTTTCATATGTCCGTTTGTTTTTCTAATACTAGCAATTACATTACCATTATGTATTACTGAAAAGATGCCTAAATGGCTGATTTTACACATAGGAAGATTTAACGCAGAAGATATTCGTAAATTAAATACTACCCAACGAGCGTACTTACGAAAAAAGGTTAGGAATCATTTTTGGTTTTTATTGGAACATTGATAATCAGTGTGTTATTTATAATAGTTGGACTTGGAATTAAACCCATGTTTGCAATTTTGTGCAATACAATTGGAATAATTATCGGATTGATTGTTTCTTTGTCAGTAAATAGAGTAGCATACAACATTAAGAGGGCGTTGGACGAATTAAAGTAAAGATATGAAAGTCAGAAGGGCTTTCAAACCTCTTGCTTCTGTTTTACATTAATATATTACTTCAATTTCTGTTCTGTTTGCAACATGACAATATTAACATGATCTTAATTTAAAACTAAATTTCCCCAACACCATCTTTATACAATTTATGTTAAAACTAAAGCATAAAGCATAACAAAACGCATTAGCGTTTTATTAGGAGGTGCTTGTATGCTTTCCAAACTTAAAATAACAGACGCACAAATACTGAGGTTTATGAATAATCACCCCTACGTTTCTTATTACATACTGTTTGTCGGCATCCCTATTGCAGTTCTGCTCTTAGTATCAGTTACAACTTTCATAATAATGTTACCAATTAGTTTAATGTTTAGTTAAGTCTAACGGTATCTTAACATAATCTTTATACGCTATGATATTTTTACAACACAATCTTTATACTTGAGTTAATATAATGAGCAAAGACAAAACCTTTTGTATTCCAAACAGTAGCAGACAACAACGGTTTTTTCAAACTGTAGATACATTTAGTACATGGAATTCTTAGTTAATATTTATTATGATATTACTTAAAATATATTGTGGAAGTACACGGTGGAGAGATAGCAGCAGAAAAAAAGGAAATAGGTGGAGCGACCTTCCGTTTACTTTGCCAAGGAGGGAACATGTATGAATGAGAAAACCGTTTTAATAGTTGAGGATGACAAAAGTATACAAAATTTTTTAAATATATCCCTCAAGGCAAACGACTATAAGGTGGTACTTGCTGAAAGTGGTCAGACAGGGATTTCGTTATTTTTATCCCATAACCCGGATATTATATTGCTTGATTTGGGACTCCCTGACATTGACGGCACTAAGGTGCTTGAAGGCATACGACAAAGTTCAAATATTCCCATTATAATCATATCTGCAAGAGGACAGGAAAAAGAAAAAGTGGCTGCTCTTGATCTGGGAGCTGATGATTATGTGACGAAACCTTTTTCTGTTGGGGAACTGTTGGCAAGAGTGCGTGTTGCACTTAGACATTACAAGCCCAATGAAAAAACGGAAAGTATCTTTTCTCTTGATGCACTGAAAATTGATTTTGAGCGCAGAAAAGTTTTCAAGCATGATGATGAAATTCATCTGACGCCGATTGAATATAAGATACTAGTACTTTTAATTAATCATTTAGGAAAGGTTCTAACCCATAAATTTATACAACATGAGATTTGGGGTTATGCTAGCGTAGACGAATATCAATCTCTAAGGGTGTTTATGGCAAATATACGCAGAAAAATTGAGGACAACACAACAAATCCAAGGTATATTATTACTGAGGTGGGCGTGGGTTATCGGTTTGTGGATGAATGATGGGCCTTAAGTGGTGGATATGAAAATAGCATGATGATTTTATGAAACTAAGCCACAACACATTTATCTTAATGCATTGTGGCTTTAGAAAGTTTAAGACTAACCAGCTATAAAATAAGAAACAAAAACAACCAAAATAACAATGGGGCTAATGTATTTAACAGAAATTTTTAGCCAAAGCTGCATTATAGGATTTTTAACATTTGCTGCTTTTATAAAGTTATCAATTCCCCAAACCCAACCAGTAAAGATTGAAATAATAAATGTTCCTATAACAATCAAATAATTAGAAGTTAAGATATCAAGAAAATCGAACAAAGGATCTATTAGTATAGTAGCTGAACCTAAACACATGATTATTGTCATTGCTACAAAGATAGCCTTTTTTCTTGAAATATTAAATTCGCTCATAAACAATCCGACAACAGCTTCTATAACTCCTAGAGCCGAAGTAAAAGCGGCAATATAAAATCCAAGATAAAACAAAGTTCCAACTATAGAACCGTTACCCATTTGGTTAAAGGAATTAGGTAAGGTAATAAAAGTAAGACCAGGTCCTCCTGTAGGGCTTAAACCAAATGAAAAGACGATTGGGAATATCATGAATCCGGCAGCGATTCCTGCAAAAATGATTGCAAAGCAAATTATATTTGAGTTTTTCATAATATTTTCATTGTCTTTTTTTATGTAGCTACCAAATATCATGGATGCAAGCATACCTATACCAATTGCAAAAAATGCTTGACCTAAGGCGTCTAATAAGGACTTGACAGTAAACTTAGAAAAATCTGGCTGTAGCAAAAACAGTAGACCTTCTCCAGAGTTGGGCAAACTAAGGCCAACAAAGATTATAATAGCCATTATTATTGCAAGTAAGGGCATGAGTAATTTAGAAATTTTTTCAACCCCGCCTTGCAAGCCGCCACTAAGAACTGCTATTAAAAGCGCCCAATTTAGTACTGCAAAAAGAAAAATCTCCTGTTTGTTGCCTGTTAATGTCTCAAAGTAGGTTTGGATTTCCGCAGCAGAGGACATTTGCGAGAACGTTCCTGTTGCGGTGTTAAATAAGTAGTTCAAAATCCAAGCATAAACTGGTATTGTATAAGAAACGATACAAATGGCTGCTGCAATATGCAGATAACTTGCCATATACCAAGGCTTTTTGGGAGCTAACTCCTTATAAGCTTTAATTGCTGTTTTTTTTGTACTATAGCCAATACTGATTTCCGCTGTTAATAAAGGCACACCTATTATTAAAACTAATAAAAGATACACAATTAAGAATACTGCACCGCCGTTTGCACCTACAACATATGGAAAACGCCATAAGCTGCCAACGCCTACTGCAAAACCGATTGTTACCAGAAGGAATCCTATGATTGAGCTAAACTGCTGTGAATTTTTTTTAGGTTCCATTATTTCCTCCATTATAATGTCTATTCATAGATTGTTTTTTCGCAGGTCTGATAAACACATTCGCAAGGCGTAATGTTTAATTCCTTTGCTTTATTAAGGTTGTTCCAAGTATTAACAGGTACAATTGCTTCAATTTTCTTTTGTAGTTTCTCATAAGTAGCATTTTTGCCTTCAAAATACTCTTCAGCACCGCATAGCACACCAGCAATATTATGCCACCACTCAGTTTGATACAGAATTCCTTTTTTGTCTAATAATTTTGCAAGACGTAATTCTTCTTCTTGACTGCTTGCTCTTAGTTGGTTATTTGCAGCTCCGAAAATAATATCAAATTTAAGACTTTCAATATTATCTTCATGGATAATTCCTCCAATAGCACAAGGACAGAAGATATCAGCTTCAACGTTGAGTATTTCGGATGGATCTATATATGTTATTTTTTTGTCGCTTCTTTCTGCCATAAGCTTGTCTGCAACAGCTTTTGTTCTGTTTGTAACTAATAAAATAGCGTCTTCGTCTAGCAGATAATTTGCCATATACCAACCAACTGCCCCGAGTCCTTGAACTGCAATTCTTTTTCCCTTAAGGCTATCAGAACCATATCTAAACTTGCAAGCTTGCTTCAATGCAAGGTATACTCCGTATGCAGTTGGCTTACCTGTTTCTCCTAATGGTCCCTTAGGTCCTCCAGTAAACTGTATAGAGAAGTTTTGGGTCATAACGTCAGCCATTTCAGTTGGGAAATTCATGTCTGGACCGGTCATGTTTCTTGCTCTGTCTAAAGCGAAAGCTAAAAAGCCCATTATTTCCATGTTATTCATATCAAGAGGTCCCATATGTACAGTGGTTTTACATCCTCCAAAATCTAAATTAGCTGCAACATTTTTAAAGGACATAGCTCTTCCTAGGTTTAAGCCATCAATAATAACTTCTTTTTCCGAATCTTCAAAACCATGTCTTCTAATTCCGCCTGCCATTATAGAATGGGATTTATTGTTGATTCCAAGCTTAAAACTATGTTGGTTACAAATAAACCTAATATTATACTTAGCATTAAAATAACATTCTAAACCAATATGTTTTCCTTGCCTAATCAAATCAATAATTTCTTCTAAATACTCTTTTAATCCAGCCTTGTCAAACAAGTCAAAAACTTCTTTGGTATTTAAATATTTAGCATCCTCTGTATAAATACCTTCAGCATAAAATTCCTTATTATAACGGGCAAAATCAAAATTGGGTTCCCATTCTTTAGCGGCAAAAAGAAAAACCTTACCTGTCTTCCAATCATATCTAATTTTAAGAGTGGTTAACCCAGCATCCTTAAGTGGTGTAAATAAACTTCTGTCCATAGTGACCTCCCTTTATATTTTCCTACATAATAACTGCTATATAATATCCTTGTCAAGAAATAAGATAACTTGCGGAATCATAATATTGCTTATTATAGCTAATTCAATTGAAAATCGTCTGTAGCAAAGTTGTTTGTGCAAGACGGTTATCAATTGAATTAAGCGCCCTCCAAAACGAGAGTAGCAAAGCGTAGCGAGTGGTGCATGGCGCCTGTTTCGGTCTGTTTTAGACCGAAACAGCTATAGCTAATTCAATTGAAAATCGTCTGTAGCAAAGTTGTTTGTGCAAGACGGTTATCAATTGAATTAAGCGCCCTCCAAAACGAGAGTAGCAAAGCGGAACGAGTGGCGCAGAGCTGTATTCAAAGGCTTTTTAGATTCATAATAATAGTTGGTATTGAATAATCCTGTAAATAATGATATTCTATTAAAACAAAATTTTATGATTTGTTGAACAATTTGCCGGTTGACGTAATAAAGATTGACAGGACCTATTTGGATAATGCCGGAAGCTGACTAGGAAAAGGCTAATTATCAATGATATAAATGTGAAATATGGAGGCAATTTTAATGAACATTAAGTTTGAAGATGACACCTTCTTTTTAGTTACCGGAGGAGCAGGTTTTATTGGTTCTAACATTTGTGAAGAAATCCTAGAAATGGGTCACTATGTAAGGTGTATGGATGATTTTTCAACTGGATACATGAAAAATATTGAACCATTTTTGGAACACCCAAGATTTGAGCTTATTAAAGCAGATATAAGGAATTTTGATGAATGTATGAAGGCGTGTAAAGGGGTTGATTTTATACTGCATCAAGCGGCTCTTGGCAGTGTCCCTCGTAGTATTGAAATGCCTTTATTATATGAAGAGATTAATACAAGAGGTACTCTAAACATGCTTGAAGCAGCTAGGCAAAACGCAGTGAAAAAATTTGTGTATGCTTCAAGTTCTTCTGTTTATGGAGACTATAAGGAACAGCCAAATATTGAGGATAATATTGGTAAAATATTATCACCTTATGCCCTAACAAAAAAAACATGTGAAGAATATGCATACCTTTACAAAACACTATATGGACTTGATACATACGGACTTAGGTATTTCAATGTGTTTGGCAAAAAACAAGACCCTAAAGGCTATTATGCGGCAGTAATCCCAAAGTTTATTTCTCTGTTAAAGTCAAACCAAACCCCAGACATATTTGGAGACGGTGAACAATCAAGAGACTTTACATACTATAAAAATGTTGTATTTGCTAACTTGGCTGCATGTCTGGCTGACAGTGATTCAGCAGGACATGCTTTTAATATTAGTTTTGGAGAGAGTATATCCGTTAATCAAATGTATTCGTATATTTGTGAGATTTTAGGAAAGGATATTAAACCGAATTATCTTCCTGAACGAAAAGGTGACATAAAACATTCCAGTGCCAACATAAAAAAGGCATATGATTTACTTGGGTATACCCCTAAATATAATTTCAAAGACGGAATTACACAGACAGTTAAATGGTATCTTGAGAATGAATAGTGCTTTGCAGGAGTTGTAGAATGATCGAATTTAGAAAAGCTAGAAAAGACGACTTGGATAATGTTTTAAAAGTGAGAATGTACTTTCTTACAGAAACCAAACAAATTAAAGACCCGGAACTAGAAAAAAAGCTTTTAACAGTTAATAAAGAATTTTTACATGAAAATCTAGGCAATGATGGTTATATTATGTGGCTTGCTATTGACAATAACAGTATCATTGGCACAAGCAGTACATCGTTTTATTTTCTGCCTCCAAATTCAAAAAGAAAAAATGGTAAAGTAGCCTATATAGGCAATATATTCACATACCCACAATACAGGAAACAGGGGATAGGTGCTAAACTTTTTTCTCTGGTGCTTAACGAATCTATTGATTATGGTTGCAAGGAAATAATTCTTGATGCATCAGACATGGGCAGACCGTTGTATGAAAAGTTCGGATTTATTCAATCAGAGAATACTATGCGTTACACAATTGATTAGCTAAAAGCTGTATAACCGCAAACATGTGGCTATACAGCTTTTCCAATTTTAAAGCAAATTATAGGTTTCTTTTAATTTTAAAATCCGGCGTACACTTTCATCAATACGATCTTCGTTTATACTTCCGTTTTCTACAGCTTCAACTAATGCATCAAAAGATGCTCTATAATCTTCAGGAATGAGAAGAATATCTATACCTGCTTCCACGGCTATTAACGCAATTTCCTTTGACGAATAATGGTCTGTGATTGCTTTCATCTCAAGTCCGTCCGTAATAACAACACCGTCAAACCCCAGTTCTCCCCTTAGTTTTTTGGTAATCATATCATATGATAAAGATGCAGGCAAATTGTCTGTTGTTATATTAACAGGAGTAATATGTGCTACCATAACCATATCTGTTCCTGCTGCAATGCCTTTTATAAAAGGAATAAGTTCACATTCCAAAAGCTCTTCCCAATTCTTTTCAATTATTGCATAACCGTCGTGGGTATCGGCTGTTGTATCTCCGTGCCCGGGGAAATGCTTAATACAGGTCATTATTCCGGCATGGTGAAGTCCTTTGATTGCCGTTTCAACCATATTAGAAACTGTAATTGGATCGCTTCCAAAAGATCGTGAACCAATAACCTTATTTTCAGGGTTTGTATACAAATCAGCTACAGGTGCAAAGTCTAGATTAAAACCGTATTCGTTTAGGTAAGTCCCAATGTCTAGCAGTGCTAAATACGCTTCTTGGGGATTGTTGGTATTACCAATATCAAGCATACTTTTAAATTTTTGGACTTCAAATGCTTCGTTATTGGCAATCCTAACAACACTTCCGCCTTCTTCATCTATCGATATGAACGGTTGTATTTTGCTGGATTTTTTAAGAGAATTAACAAAAGATGTTAATTGGTTGGGGGTGTTAATGTTTTTTCCGAAAAGTATTATACCACCAAAAGGATAATCATTGATTGAGTCATACATTTCTTCTTTCATTTCTGTAGTAGCTACGCCAAATTCACCGTGTATAGATTCCGGACGAATAATAAACATTTGTCCAATTTTTTCACGCAGGGTCATGTTTTTTAAGATTTCATCAGTTTTGCTTAAATCTTCGTTTATGGTTTCGGAGTTTTTAGGATTAGAGGAGGAAACATCCGTTTTAGTATCTGTGGAGGGAATATTAGAACATGCAACTACAGACAATATAATTATCAAAAAACAAATGAATCTAAAAATGTTGTTATTTAGTATACTCATTTCTAATCTCCTTAGTTTTGTATGACTTAAATCAAATATATCATACCTTATATTTTGAAATTAATAAATAATAAAGGTAAATAAAAAAACAGTTACATTAAAGTGAAACGCACTACAAAAGTTAGACAAAAACTTTTGGGGGCACATTTTTCAGGGAACAAAGAAAAAGAGAGAAAAAAATTTTAGAATTCAAAAAATATGTTATTTAAAAACGTCGATACTGGTGTTGCAAGAGCTATGATAGCTAAATGGGAACGCATATATTTAGAAGAAGGAATGTAAGTTTTGATGAAAAAACTAAAAGCTCCTAAAACTAAAAATGAGCCCTGGAAATACAGAACTCATTTTAGCTATATAATTAAACTGTCAAACTTTTGTGTTCATATCAAAGCAGTATCCGTATATAATTTAAATTCTTTCTTGTATAAAATCAAACCAATTGTTTCTTTTTAATAGTGATAATTTATATTTCTTGCCTTGTTTAGTAACTACCTTTATTCCTAAAGGGAAAAATAAACCAATAGAACATTTATGTAGGCTCATAACGTCATTATATTCAAATTCAATATTAGAGCCCATACCAAGCAGTTTTGTTGGGGTAAAAGCTGCTCTTTGATTGGTAAAGGTATAGTTCCCTCTTTTTTGCTCAGAAAATATTGACCAACCAACCCATAAATCTCCTTTTGTAACTTCAATAAGTGTTTCATTGTTTCGCAGTTCTAAATTCTGTTCCATATTATGTCTCCTAATATTATGTAATAAAATGTCGTGCCCCCTATAATATAGTATTTATCTATAAAAAGCAATAAAGACAATGCTCTTGTTTAAAAGAGCATTCAGTGTTGACAACCTACCCATTTCTTTATTAAAAAGAGAAAGAAGCAAAGAATGTTAACATAATTGCTGCAAATAGGGAATTTCTAAGAAACTCTCAATCTCTTTAGTTAAAAGGCTGAATGCTCTTGCTTATTAAAGCACTTTATCATATGCCAAGTCTGAATTGTTTTTGATTACCATACATGTGTTCCATGACCATTATCATCATAAGGTTGATTTTGGTTATTAACAAAATCAATAAATTTAATTATTCTGTTTTTAGGCAATATAAAATCGTCCAAAGGCATAATGCCGGAGTCTAAGAAAGCAATTGCTACACCCCTGCCTGTATACCCTAATTGATGAGCTCTATCGGCATTTACTAATCTTCTTGCATTATTCATGTTCATCCTGTTCCTTTATTTATGCAAATTTTTGAATGATGTGGAACTTTCCGGTTAAGCCGGATTGTAAGCCTATAATTTAAGCACGCTATTGAAAGCAAAACAGTAGTAATGGTTATACAATACATATATTATTAAACTAATATTCTGGTTAACAAAAAATTCCATTATTTCTAACCCTTGTCTTGACGAATTATTTTAATTTATATATAATTAAAATATTCACAAAAGGCTATAAGGTATACAAAATGATAAATCAAGGAGAGGAACAAATGCAAAACTCTATTTTTGTGTTAAACAATAACACTTTGGTTGTACCCAATGGCGCTACTCCGCCTGCACAAACCTCAGAAACGGCAACACCAGTTGATGGGGCACAGTCTCCAGCAGGCGATCCCGGTCAAAGTAATTTTATGTTCACGTTTCTTTACATTGCCGTTATAATTGCTTTTATGTACTTTTTCTTTGTGAGACCTCAGAAAAAGAGAGAAAAGCAAATTAGACAGCTTCAAGACAGTATTATGACAGGCGATCCTGTTGTAACTTCCGGCGGAATGTACGGAAAAGTTGTTGGTCAAACAGAAGATGCATTCGTTATCGAATTCGGAACAAACAAGGGCGTTTGTATTCCAATAAGAAAGTCTGATGTTCTGCCTGCTAAGAATGATCCAGACGAAGTTGATACTAAAAAGCTGGATGAAAAAAAATAACTATTCGGCGCCTTTTGCAGCATAAAATGTTGTAAAAGGCGTTTTATTTTAACATGAGTTAGGGGAAGTCCAATAAACCACAAATCGTTGGAATTAATAAAAGTTTGACGTTTGTAGCGAGGTATTCTGCAAACGTGGAACTCACATTATTTTAAGTTAGTGGAGGTAAGACATGAAGGTTCTTGTTTGTGGAGGAGCAGGGTATATTGGTAGCCATACTGTTTTGGAATTACTAAATCAAGGATTTGAGGTTGTTGTGCTGGATAACCTTGAAACAGGTCATAGAGAGGCAGTTCCAAAAGATGTTCAGCTATTAATTGGTGATCTGAGGGATCAACAGTTCATTTCAAAGGTCTTTAAAGAACATACAATAGACGGAGTAATAGATTTTGCCGCATATTCAATTGTTGGAGAAAGTGTCTCAAATCCACTTAAATATTACCGAAATAATGTTTTTGGAACAATAAATCTTTTGGAAGAAATGGTTCGAAACAATGTAATGAACATTGTTTTTTCATCCACCGCTGCGGTATATGGAGAACCTGAAAAGGTTCCTATTACTGAGGAAATGCCCAAAAGCCCTAAAAACCCTTATGGAGACTCAAAATTAGTGGTTGAGGGTTTACTTAAAAATTGCAGTAAATCACATGGAATAAATTATTCAACTCTAAGATACTTTAATGTAGCTGGTGCCCACGAAAGCGGAAGCATTGGAGAAAGTCATGATCCGGAAACGCATCTAATTCCCAATGTTTTAAAAGTTGCACTCGGACTTGCTAAGAAAGACTTTTTAACTATTTTCGGCAATGATTATAATACCTTTGACGGAACATGTATAAGAGATTATATTCACGTGACTGATTTGGCAAATGCTCATATTCTTGCTCTCAAGAAAATTTATGATACTAACTCAAACTGCATTTATAATCTAGGCAATGGAAAAGGGTATAGTAATTTGGAAATCTGGAAAACTGCCGAAAAAGTTACAGGTAGAAAAATAAAAATGGAATTCGATCAAAGACGAGAAGGTGACCCTGCAATTCTAGTTGCTTCGTCGGAGAAAATTAAGTTGGAGCTAGGCTGGAGTCCTAAGTTTTCTTCTCTTGAAAAAATTATAGAAACTGCATGGAATTGGCATTATAATAATCCTAATGGATTTTAGTAAATAGCAAGGACGTGTTAATTTGAACTTTGACTCGGAAAGTAAAATAAAGAATTATCTGAAATATGTTCTGCCTTCTGCATTCTCAACCCTTGTTATGGGGCTTTATACCACTGTGGATGCAATAGTGGTTGGCAGGGGTGTTGGAGAGGACGGACTTGCAGCAATCAATCTGGCAACACCGTTAATAATAATCTACTTGGCGATTATTGTAATGATTTCTTCTGGAGGAGCAACAATTGTTTCAAAACATCTGGGCTCGAAAGAAATAGATGAAGCAAATAACTATTTCAAAAAATCATTGACCTTGATTATGATTGTTGTGCTGTTTATTACCATATTTTCCGTTGTTTTCTCTAATGTTATAGTAAGTGCATTAGGCGGATCTGGAATTGTTAAAGAATATACTTGGAGTTATCTTGTAGCATTAATGCCCTTTTTTCCTGTCTTTGCCTTTGCCATAGGTTTTGGAGGTTTCGCAAGATGTGACGGCAAGCCTATACTGTCAATGGCGGCAATGATATTGGGTGGGACTATTAATGTTGTACTTGATTATATATTCATATTTATATTACATACAGGAATTATAGGCGCTGCAATTGCAAGTGGAATCGGTCAGACTGTCGCTTTCTTTATTTTGTTCCAACATTTTATATTCAAAAAAGGCATTCTAAGTTTAGGCATAAAAAGACCAAAAATTGCGGATTATTATTATATAGTAAAAATTGGTGTTCCTGTTTTTTTAGGGGAAGCCACATACTCATTATTTGTCTTGCTTACTAATTATGCATTGTTCAAGGTATCGGGTAATTCAGGGATAAAGGCATTTTCAATTGTAAATATTTGTTCAAATATTGCTAATTGGATTATGTATGGCTTTGCTAACGGTATTCAACAGATAGTTAGTTTTAGTTTCGGGAAAAAAGACTATCGTGAGGGTTTATATTATGTTAAAGCAAGCGTATTAAGCTGCATTATGG
>CAZTAY010000051.1:0-16978 GCA_964611655.1 uncultured Eubacteriales bacterium | reverse complement strand
CATTTTTTACACCTCTATAATAAATAATAGCACTTTTTATATGACTCAACAATTGCTTTATTCGACATCTGACATAAAAGCATTGACTTTTGTTTATCATATGATATAATATATTCGACTTATCGAAGTATTTATATGTAAAATAGAGGAGGTTGAATATTGAAAAGAATATTATTTGAACTCTACCACGGAAACATACGTCCAGCCGAGGGAACATATGCAAAAGAGGAGGAATACGTAAAAGCTGCCGAACAAGTTTGCACTATTGAATCTGCTCTCTTATCACGCCTTGACGACACAGGGCAAGAACTTTACCGTCAACTCAATCTTGCACTTATTGAGATATTGTAAGTATCTTATATGAAAATGCCTGTATGAACTTTCAGAAAACTCTACAATATGATTTTTTGAGAGAAAAGCAGGGGAAAATGGTCAAGAATTATAAAAACAAATTTTCGGCCCAAGATTTTGAGGAATGTTTTGATGTTCTACTTTGTGATTAAAACTCAATCACAACACTTATAGAAAAGCTAGAAGAAATCGAAAAACGTTAAATACAGCTTGAAAATGAAATTGCTAAGTTGCTAAATGGAATGAATGTTGATGAAGTTCAGGTTAGTGATGTTAAGGCGATTTTTAAGAAAATTGCTGTCTTGATAAAATCGGGTGATTTAAAAATATCAAGCAGATTATTGAAATGTATGTACACAAGATAGATGTGTTTCCCGATAAAGCTATTGTATATCTGAACTTTTCCCCTGATATGGTTATTGATTATGAACATATGAACAAAAAAATACCAGAGGGCTGTGCGGCAACACAGCCCTCTGGCTTTGCTTCTCAACATTCTACCATAAATGCTGATGATTTCTACGGAGAAAGAGGGATTTGAACCCTCGCGCCGCTATTAACGACCTACCCGCTTTCCAGGCGAGCCCCTTCAACCACTTGGGTATTTCTCCTAATCACAATTAAGTATGATATCATCAATTATATAATTAGTCAATTATTTTTTATCGATTTATGGTTTAATATATAAAATTATAAAAAAGAAGGATACTGGAACTAAGCACTGTTTGCAAACAGAATTCCGTATCCTTCATAAAACTTGTGATTGAATTATTGCTTCAACCTAAAATAACTATTTACTTATAAACTATTTTTTCACATCTCCTACCGGACAGCCCACTAGAAAACCAACACATCCCGAAACAATATCCCTTAAATGACTTAATCCTGCCGTTGAGGCTTCTGTTAATGGTATAAAGTTTCTTGCGTATAATAAAGCCAGCAAGGAAATCATTCCAATCATTGTTGTGATTATAATCTGTTGATTACTTGTTTGACTTGCCGACTTTGGCTTACTTTCTTTTATATTGTTAGTAATATTACCTGTTTGGGTAGTATTATTGGTGGAATCTGCTACCGAAAAACCTATTTGATTTTTCATGGGTAATGCTTGAGTATTACTTGTTTCTGAATCTATTGTGTTTATTACTGTAGAATTTGGACTTGGACTTGGACTTGGTGTCTGGTAAGTATCATTTCCTTCGCTTTCATTCCTAATAAAGTTAACACTCAAAAAATAACCAAATATAGCAGCAGAGGTGGTTCTTATTATTATATCAATATTGCTTGTGTATTGGGTGTCTGTTTCTCCTGTAAACAAAGAGTAAATAGATTGTGCTAAAAGAATAAACATAAATATTATTAGACAACGGTCTATTAGTTTAATACTACTAAACCCGTTAGAAATTCTTTTAAAAATCATTTTATTTGCCTCACTTATTATCTTTACTATGAGAGGTATAGTCCCTATAACAAATATTCAAATCCACATTCCCTTGAATCCCTGGAACCTTGCCTGAGTCTGTGGTCTGCCAAAGAGAATATTGTCCGCTATAGCTACATTTATTAACCCCCCATTGTGCTATCCATTTTTCATAACCTTCAATTAATTTAAGATCGAACATGCTGTTAAACCAGGACAAACTTGAATAAACCCCTGCCTTATAACCCACAGCTTGTACAGCTGAACAGAACGCAACAATCAAATTTGTCCTCTGTGCATTTGTTAAGTTATGCTGTGCTTTATCCTCTATATCATAAACAACCGGTAATGTAATCTTATATGGCGAAATAGAATGTAAAGCCAGTTCCGCTTCTTTTTTTGCCATTTCAGGTGTAGTAGCATAAGAATACACATAAACACCGCATGGTATGTTGTTTTTTGTTGCAGCAATAATATTGTTTGCAAAAAATTTATCAACATTTGTTCCTGAAACCACTCTGATCATAGCAAACTGAATTCCTGCTTGCTTAACCTTAAACCAGTCTATATTCCCATCCCATGATGAAACATCTATTCCTTTTAATTCTGTCATATAATTCACTCTTTCCTTTTTCTTGTTTGACCTGTCATTCAGTAGTTATAACAAGTATATAATTTGTGTCTTTATATTCTATGCTAAAAAATGGCCAAGGGTTAAAAAGTTCAATCAAAATTCTTTTATATGAGTTATAAAAACACCTAACTTTATATAAAATGTAATTAAAGTTGAATTATTACTAATACTATAATGGAATGAGCCCATTTTAGGAATCAGGGCCAAACGCTACCACTTGACTTGTGGGTACACACACCCTAACTTTGAACATTATTAAGGAGGATTACTATGCCCTTATTAGGTGCTTTTATAATGCCACATCCGCCTGTTAGCTTGCCTGAAGTGGGAAAAGGTCAGGAAGCCCAAATCAATAAAACTTGTACTGCATGTGAAACTGTTGCAAAACAGATTAAGGAACTTGCACCTGATACTATTATTTTACTTACACCCCATTCGGTCATGTATGCTGACTATTTTCATATATCCCCAAGAAAGGGTGCTAGTGGTAATTTATCAAGTTTTGGTGCGCCAAATGTGAGGTTTGAAGTTGAATATGACACCTCTCTTGCCAGTGACATTTCAGCAATAGCAGAAAAAGACGGAATTCAGGCGGGATATCTGGGTGAAAAAGAAAGAACTTTGGATCACGGCAGCATGGTACCCTTATATTTTGTGAATAAATATTATAAAAAATATAAAATTGTTCGTATTGGACTTTCCGGTATGACCTCTGTTATACATTATCAGTTTGGAAAATCCATTGCCAAGGCTGTTAAATCAAGTAATAAAAAAGTTGTATTAATAGCAAGCGGAGATCTTTCCCATAAGCTAAGTAAGGATGGACCATATGGATTTGCTCAAGAAGGAGTTGAGTTTGATCGCTCTGTTACAAAAGCTATGGAAAGCGCTGATTTTTTAAACTTTTTAACATTCTCAGAAGGCTTTTGCAAGAAAGCGGCTGAATGTGGATTGCATTCTTTTCAGGTTATGGCAGGTGTATTAGACGGATATCAGGTTAAATCTGAATTATTGTCATACGAAGGGCCTTTTGGCGTGGGTTATGCTGTGGCTATGTTCATGCCCAAATCTAAGGGTGATAACCGCAACTTTGATGTTATTTATGAACGGTCAGAGCTAAATAGGCTAGTTATGTTAAGGTATAGAGAGGACGACTATGTAAAGCTGGCAAGGCTTTCTCTTGAAAATCACATAAAAAACAACGGACTACCCTTTAAACTGCCCAATAATATTTCTGATGAATTAACCACTGCCAGAGCAGGGGTTTTTGTTTCATTGCATAAATATGGGGCTTTGAGAGCTTGTATAGGTACTATACATCCTGTAACAAACAATATTGCTGAAGAAATTATCAAAAATTCAGTCTCAGCAGGAACTCAAGACCCAAGGTTTTCGCCTGTAACAATAAATGAATTATCTAGTCTGGAATATAAGGTCGACGTTTTATTAACTCCAGAAATCATTGACTCTCCGGCTCTTCTTGATGTAAATCGTTATGGTGTTATTGTATCCAGCGGAGAACGCAAAGGTCTATTATTGCCAAACCTTGAGGGTGTTGATACTGTAACACAGCAGATTGATATTGCCAAACAAAAAGCAGGCATTGCACCTGATGAAGAATGTGAATATCAGAGGTTTGAAGTAATTAGGCATACTTAAAAGGAGGTTTTTAAAGGGTTAATATAGTCGTTCGTAACTGTTACGTCTTTATGTACGGTGCTTTTGCTAATTCCAAATTTTTTAGCGGTTTCTCTGACTGTTGCGTTCGAATTAATTATGAAATTAGCAACTTCAACGGCTCTTTCTTCAATATAAGCTTTCAAGAAATTGCCCTCCCTCAATACTTTCGTTCTTCTAATGTATATGAACAGTGTAATTTACTTATGATTGAATAGTTGAACTTACTTTTAAAAATAAACAAATAGAATGGATAAATTTAATGGAGTCATATTATATAGCGGGTTGCTTTGATATAGAGTACCAAATGAGGAAGCAACCCTTAGACACTTCCACTTCATTGAATAATAAATAGTGTCTGTATAGTGGAATTTCTATATGAGATTTAATACAGTAAATCTAATAGTTATTTCGCTGCCCTTCCCTCTTTTGCTTTTTATGCTTATAGAAGCTTTGTCTCCATAATAAGAAAAGAGCCTTTGTTTGATGTTAATTAAAGCAATATTTTCGATTCCTTCTGTATTTATAAGTCCTTCATTAAATTTCAATATTAATTCTTCAAGCTTTCCTTCATCAAAACCCTTACCGTTATCATTAATACAGATATTTATATTATCCTCATTTAAGATTGCATTAACTTTTATCAAGCAATTGCTGGTCATGCTTTCAAAACCATGAATAATTGCATTTTCAATTAGTGGTTGTAGTATCATTCTCGGCATTTCATAATTCATTAATCGATCGTCGATGTCAAAAGTTATACTTAATTTATTGTTATGGCGGACGTTCATAATGTCAATGTAACTGTCCAGCATGGAAAATTCGTCCCAAATATTAATAAACTCATTTTTATCATAAGCATATTGTATTAAAGTTGAAAGCTCGTCAACCACAAGGCTTGCATCAGAAAGGTTGTTCTTTTGGATCAATATTTTAATGGCATTAAGCGAATTAACTGTAAAATGAGCGTTTATTTGTTTTTTTAATGAGTATATAATAGCTTTTTGCTTTTCAATTTCGTAATTCTTTAATTTAATATTAGTATTGAATATATCTTCGTTTTTTTGGGCTATTCTTTTAAGCATTTCATTTATTTTGTTTATAAGCTTATCAAATTCCTGATTATCAAGTGAGGGC
This sequence comes from uncultured Eubacteriales bacterium, assembly GCA_964611655.1. GTDB lineage: Bacteria > Bacillota > Clostridia > Lachnospirales > CAZTAY01 > CAZTAY01. Next base: position 11,759 of record CAZTAY010000051.1, on the reverse strand, counting down.
AGTTTACTTTCAGGCTTCTCCACATCCAAGGTTTCTACATTCTTGATTATATTCAGCATTGGCGTGAAAAACATTTTTCTTAAAACTTTAATGAACACTGAAAAAATAATAATGAAAACAATCGCAGTAAAGGTTGCTGCAATTGAAAAATAGAATCTTGAGTAATTTAAAAACAATATATCAGCAGCAACTATTATTTCAAAAGGTGTTATGCTAATCTGTTTGCTTGTGAAATATATAAATTGATTATTATCATACAATGAAGCCACTTTCTTGTCTTTATGTTCAGTGTTACTGGTTACGATTAACTTGTTCTCTGCAGCAATACCTACAAAAATGAAATTACTAAGCGCTAAACTGTCAATTATATCTAATATTTTCTGAGTGTCTGTAAATATCACAAGTTTGCCGTTTATGTTGTCAGAAGGAATGTCAACTGCAAAACCTATGTACTTAGACCCTTCTAAGTCAATGCTAAAATGTGAAGGCAATTTAAGATTGTTTGTAAAATAATTTGCTTTATTAATAGATGCATTTGATAAAGTTCCAGCCAAGCGAAAAAAATCTCCGTTTGCGTTGTATATAACTAAGTTACTGACAAAATCCGGATTATAATTCCCATCTAAAAGTAATTGCGAAAGGTTTTGAGCAGATTCATATTGTTTTACGGGATTGGTTTGAGAAACATAGTCTTTAGATAGCTCACTATTAGCAAAATTATAAGAAAATCTCACCATTTTAACAAATTCATTCTCAAAATTATCAATTATTTGGCTAGAGGTTACCTCCAATCTGGATTCAGTGTTTGAACGAAAAATATCAGAAATTACTAAATAATATAAAATCCAAATAATAGAGACAATTATAAACAAAAATACAAACAATGAGTTTATGCTTGATTTCAAATTCTGTTTAATTGTACTCATTCCCTTCGGTGTTTGTATTTTAATAGTTTTTTTTAATAAATAATATTGCTGATTCGGTTCTAACCAATCATGCGTTGCGCCACTCCTTCCTCTTCGCTACACTCGTGTGGCAGGGCGCTTAATTCAATTAATAATTGTCTTACACAAACAAGTTTGCTACAGCCGATTTCTGGTTGAATTAGCTATTGCTGATTCGGTTCGAACCAATCATGCGTTGTGCCACTCCTTCCCCTTCGCTACACTCGTGTGGCAGGGCGCTTAATTCAATTGATAATTGTCTTACACAAACAAGTTTGCTGCAGCCGATTTCTGGTTGAATTAGCTATTGCTGATTCGGTTCTAACCAATCATGCGTTGTGCCACTCCTTCCCCTTCACTACACTCGTGTGGCAGGGCGCTTAATTCAATTGATAATTGTCTTACACAAACAAGTTTGCTGCAGCCAACTTTAGGTTGAATTGGCTATGTACAGCATTTAAGTATTTAATTTATTTTTCTGTCTATATTCCGTTGGTGACATGCCGTAATAGGCTTTAAATACCTTACAAAAATGAAAATAATTTTGATAACCACAGGAAATAGCAATCTCTTTTAATGCAGAGTCTGTCTCAATCATCCTTTTTGCAACTTCCTGCATCCTTATATTAGTAAGAAAAATTGTTAGAGTTGATTGATAATGCTTCGAGAACAAATTACAAATATAAGTGGAACTTATGTTAAATTGCTGGCTTAAGGATTTCAGAGTATGTTTTTTATGGAAATTGGTTGTTATGTAACAAATAAGGTCATCAAAACCTTTTGTTTGAGTAGGGATAAACCTTGTAGTAGGCATAAGCTTTTTCTTATCCGAAATTTTTCGAGAGATCCGCTCAAGTACCAAAGCTGCATCATTTGATTTAAGGGGTTTTAAAAGATAATCAAAACCTTCTAATAAGAAGAAATTTCTTGAGGCTTCAAAATCTCCAAAAGCACTCAACATGATAAACTCACATTCAAATCTGGCTTTTTTTATTTCACTTATTAATTCAACACCATCCATTACAGGCATTTTCAAATCGCAAAAAACTACATCCGGCTTTAAAGTTAATATATCATCAAAAGCATTTCTTGGATGTGTATTTGTACCGATAATCTGAAAGCCATGTTCCAGCCAATCAATTGAATTGATTATATCACTTAATGCTAGTTGTTCATCATCTACAATATATACTCCAAACATATAATGCACCCTTTGCTAATTTTGATAGGCTCTGTTAATATTTTAACACGATTATTACAATATTGACAGTCTAATAATTTATATACTATAGTGAACTAACTGATAATTTTTTAATTGAAGGCTTAACGATTATTAAGTTGAGTAAACATCTTTCACCTTTTTTAATACACGCAATAAAAATGGTGTAGCTGGTTTCCGTTAGCAACAAGAGTTGTTTAGCTACAAATATAATCTATAATATCCTTCCGTACATAGGCTTTATAAGGGGTGAATTCATTGAAGTTTAAACAGAAAAATATATTAATAACTGTTTTGGTATTTATTTCAGCTTTGATATATTTTTTAACGAGCCATGATAAGAAAAAGGAAGCCGTTGTAATTTCCATGCCCTACAGCAGTTTCATTCGTAATATAGACAACAATTATTATAAAACATGGCTTGAAGAAAAAACCGGATTATCTATTAAATTTGAATTCATTCCGGACATTTATAAAGAAGATTATATTAATAACATGTTTTTATCAGGTAATAGCGAAATTGACGCTTTTTTTTCTTTTATTGAAGGAGATAATATTTATCTAACCAATACCATGCTACAGGAATATGGAAAAAAAGGATATATCATTCCGCTTAACGACTATATAGACAACTCAGTTCATTTCAAGAATGTTTTAGATGATTTTAATGATTATAACTTGAAAACTCTATTGACTTCACCTGACGGAAATATATATTATTTGCCCGGTCTTGATCCCTCTAAAAGCAAAAGGATCGGTCAGGTTATGTGGATGAACCACAGTTGGCTTAGTGAGCTGTATTTGCCTATCCCAAAGTCAACAGATGAGCTGTATACTGTACTTTCAAACTTTTCTAAGGATCAGAATCGTATTCCATTTTCAGGCTGCAAGGACAGTTTTAGTATGCAAAGTTATAATTTTATCATTAACGCCTTTGTGTACAACGATCCCATAAACTATAGAATGTATGCCGAAAATGGTACAGTTAAATTTGCACCATTATCCGACCAGTGGCGCGAGGCTGTGAAATATCTAAACAAGCTTTATTCAGAAGGTTTATTACATCGTTTTCAGTTCACTCAATATAAACAAACATTTACAGGGCTTGCAAACGATCCAAGAGAATTACTTGGAAGCTTTACATCCTCAAGTATAACAGAAGTGTTATACCAAAATTCACCAGAAATAATAAGCAATTTCATTCATATCCCTCCAATTATAGGGCCTTTGGGAAAGTCACATGCTTTAGCAATTACACCTTTACCAAAACCTAACGGCGTGATCACTTCTTCTTGCAAGAATCCGGAAGCTGTTTTTAAGCTATTAGATCTTATGTTAAGTGAAGAAGCTTTTTTAATCGGTCGATACGGCGAAGAGGGAGTGGACTGGGAAAGAGCTGAACCATGGGATATTGATATGTATGGAAATCAGGCTAAGATCAGAATTAAAAACAACCTTAGAAACAAGTTGCAAAATAAACATCTACTTGAAACAGGGCCTTTTTATGCATATCCTGAATATGCTGACAGCATCACATGGAGCGGTTTTCAAGCCGATCAGGAATATATTAACGCCAGAGCATACCGTATATACGAGCATTATATACCGGAAACTTATATAAAAACAATTATGTTTCGGGGTTATAATTCTGGAAAGCTGTATGAAACCCTTCAAAAGGTAAATGAATATACAAATGTGGAATTGGAAGCCTTTATAACCGGCGATAAAAATCCCAACGATGACTCTGTATGGAGTAAATACATTCAAAAATACTATGATTGGAATATTAATAAACTGATTCTTGCAGTTCAAAAGAATTACGAATTATTAAAATAAGGTGATTTTATGAAAAGGATTATATTTTTGTTAATGGTTTTATTTATTCAAGGCTGTGCTAGTACAAGCACTGATTCATATATGGACAGTTGGCTGGAAAAAGCAAATCTGGATGCAGATGAAACTAAGGAAGAGCTCTATGAAAAAGCAAAAAGTGAAGGAATATTAAATATTTACAGCGTATCAACAAGAGTAACAGATGTTGCAAAATCCTTTGAAAATGAATATCCCGGGCTGGTTGTAAATGTTCAGGATATAAGAGGAACTGAAATAATCAATAAATTAAATGAAAATTATGATAACTTAAACTTTAACTGCGACCTTATTCTAAGAACAGACAATGACGGAATGTTCTCTCATGAGTTAGTTCCGAAAGGGCTTGCTTATAAATATGTACCCAATGATATAAGTCCTAAAATTTTAGATCAATACAATAAAGAAACCTTGAATTTAATGGGTGAAGTCCTACAGATTTTTTACAACGACGAGTATTATGACCAACCCCCCATAACAAATTGGTGGGAGCTTACAGATAAAAAATGGCGTGGAAAGGTTATGATGGCAAATATAAATAAATCTGATACTGCTTTGGCTGCCCTTTGCATGATTATAAAAAATGATTATTTAATGGAGCAGGCTTATTTAAAACATTACGGCAAACCCTATGAAAATAAAGAGCAAAACGCTGGAGAATTTTTTATAGATAAACTTATAGAAAATGATCTTATAGTTGCAAATGCTAGTGATGAGGTTGCAGAGGGGGTCGGTGCACCAGGCAATTCAGATTCTTCAATGATTGGTATTATGATCTCCAGCAAAATTCGCCTTAGGGATATTGGCTACAATATAATGCCCATTTACAAGCTTGAACCATTTGATGGTTTTTATACCCCAAACTCTATTATGATTGCAGGAGGAGCAAAGAATATTAATGCTGCAAAACTATTTATTAGATGGATTCTTGGTGAAACAGACGGTCAGGGAAATGGATATAAAACATATTTAAAAAATGGCTGCTGGTCTGTACGAAGTGATGTTAAAAGCGATTCTCCCCTGTCTCTGGGAGATATGAATCTTATTTATCTTGATGTAGACTATATCTATGAAAACAAAGAAAAGGTTAGTGCTCAATGGAAGGCTCTAATTGATAACAGATATAATAACTAGTATTTTAATATATGACAATATATTGTGAATATTAGCAATATTCTTTTCATTTAATTCCTTATTGTTTTTTTGTATAATTAATTAATCATCTTTGCTGTGATTATAACAATATATATAAGGAGGAAACTATAATGAAGCAAATTTGTAAAAAAAGAGTAATAAAGCTAATGTGTACAGTTATTGCATTAATTATGGCGCTGGGTATTGTACCTATTGGGGTATCTGCCGCATCCCCAAACAATTCTTTTGCAACAGCTAAAGCAATAAACTTAGGTGAAAATGTAACAGGAAGGCTTGAAAACAGCGACGATACGAACTATTTCCGTTTTGATTTACCAGGAAACGGACCCGTAAAAATAACATATAACTTTACAAGCGGAGCGCCATACCAATATTTGTCATTTTATAATTCAAACCGCAGCAAAATATTTGAAAAACGTTTAAATGATATTCCATATCCTTTCATCAGCCCTCAAATGAGACTTCCAGCTGGAACCTATTATATTTTAATAGAGCGTACGTATGGTGGCACAACTAGCCCTGATCCTTACACAATAAGGGTTGACTATACTAACGAATCAGGCAGAGCTTATGAAATAGAACCAAACAATGCTTTCTCAACTGCTAACCAACTTACATTCGGTCAAAAAATAACAGCTAATCTTAATAGCTCAGATGATGTGGATTACTTTAAGTTTAATGTGTCTGCTTCCGATGATATAGTTTTAACCTATAACTATACCGCAGGAGCTCCGTATCACTATATGGTAGTTCGCGATTCATCAAATAAGCAATTATACAATACAAGATTGGCTGATATACCTTTTCCGTTTAAAACAAACCCACTTGTTTTAAGCCCGGGTGATTATTACGTGCTCATTGAAAGGACTTACGGCGGCGATACAGGAAATGAAGATTACACTTTAGAAGTAAATTCAGTTAACGGCACTTCACAACCAACGCCTACTCCTGACCCAACACCAACACCCGAACCAGAACCTGAACCAACGCCTGAACCAGAACCAGAGCCACAACCTCCTGTTAATGATGCTGATAAACCAACAGGATTTGATAGAAACCCTATTAACGTAGGCGTTAAGCTTTGGTGGAACTCAAAATCCGGTGGAGTTGGATATCGTGTATATCGTTCTACTCAATCCGGTGTTGAAGGAATTTCAGTAACTGATTTTTATATTACCAGCAATGAATTTGTCGACGTTAATGTAGATGCAAGTACAACATATTATTATACTATTAGACAGGTTCTTAAAGAAGCTCGTCCTTTTGAAGGTTTACCAGAAGAGTTAGGACCTGCATCTGATCAAATTCAGGTTAGAACTGGCTCAACAATATTGGGAGGAAATTCTTCTGATTCAGGAGGAAAAACTAAACAATTCATTCTTATGACCCTTGACGATCCTTATATGTCAGCTAATGGTATAAGAAAAGAAATAGACCCTGGCAGAGGAACTACACCAACAATCTATAATAGCAGAACATTAGTTCCTATTAGAGCAATCATTGAAGAAATGGGCGGAACAGTTGGCTGGGATAGCTCATCTCAAAAGATTTCACTTTCTAATAACGGCAAAAACGTTAATATGTGGCTCAACAGACGCCAAATAACTGTTAACGGTAGCACATTAGGTATTGATGTTGCTCCTATATCTATAAACGATAGAACAATGGTTCCTATCAGGTTTGCAACAGAAAATCTAGGTTGCCAAATTGACTGGATTAATTCCACCAGACAAATAGTTGTAGTGTACTATTAAAAAAATTGCCCTATTTACTTATTTGAAATAATGACACCTCCTATCGTAAAATTAAAAGCGATAGGAGGTGTCTTAATTTTAGGGAGGAATTTTTTAGTTAATGAAAGGAAGAGTTTTAGTTTTACTCGCCTCTGTTTTGGTATTGGCTAGTGTTATAGTCTATAAAAGTTTTTTGAGTAATGAGACTGTTGATAAATTCATGACTATATCAGAATTGGAATATCGGACTGATTTCGTCCCTGTGAACAAAAGATTTCCATTGCTTAAGAATGCAAGAGCTGTTTACTGGAAAGCTGGGTATGTAAATAGACCTTCAATAGGTCCTACAGATGTTTGGTTTAAAGGGTTTGTAGTATTAGATGAAGGAACTTATAATAATATTATAACCAACTATGTTTTGGATACTTATAATTTGGAATTCCAAGAAGGTATGACCCCTGAAATCACTGGTTTTTCGGAATTTAAGTGGACAATTAATAAAGACTTTTCAAAAGAGCTTCTTGGAAATGAGTATGTAGGTGAAGTTTATATTGATACTATAAATAAATTAATATTTTTTGATTTAAGTACATATTAAGTTAAACTATTATTTCAGGTGTCTAGCAAAATGCCTGACAGTTTTCCAATACATTTTAACCCTTCTTAGAAATGCCGCAAACGCGGCATTTCTGTTAAAATTCTTTGCTTCTTTCTTTTAAGAAAGAAGTGGGGTTCGGGGCAACGCTCCGAGGTCTTTATTATCAAATAACTAAGGTTACCGTCCTAAGACAATAACCAAGAAAATGTAGTCAAAAGCTTGAATCATCTTCGTATGACAGTTTTCCAATACATTTTAACCCTTCTTAGAAATGCCGCAAACGCGGCATTTCTGTTAAAATTCTTTGCTTCTTTCTTTTAAGAAAGAAGTGGGGTTCGGGGCAAAGCTCCGAGGTCTTTATATCATTATCAAATAACTAAGGTTACCGTCCTAGGACGATAACCTTTTTTATATGACTCAAATTCTTAATATCAATCCTTTGAAACTACAGTGAATCCAAATACCATTGCAGCAGGGTTATTTTGTGTGTTTCCAGGCATATGATGAGGATCACCGTTTTCAACATAATCGTCTTGATCAAAATATTCATTAGCTGCGTATACAGTTATAACATTATTACCCACATTTATATAACTACTAATGTCATAAGTGCCAATTTCTCTCCAACTATCATCAGGTACAAACTCAAGAGAAAGCGGACCGTAAATCTGGCGGATAAGGTTTGCATCCTCATAGTCTACATTGTATTTTCCTTCAAGAAAGCTTGAGCAGCCAACGTAATTACCATTTACAAAAACAAAATACGCATTGTCCGCTGCAATTTTCAATTCAGAAACTGCTGTAATTTCATCGCCTTTAACAAAGAAAGGTGTAGTGAGTTTTACAATGTCACCATCTACAGGATTGGTAACTTCATAGCTGTTCCATACATATTGAGGGAAAAGAGCTTGAAGAATTGGATCTTTCTCCCATATAGAACTCCATACATCCCGTGCAAATTGACCTGTGGATGGTTCTACAGCATAACCTTTGTTTGAAATGATAAAGTTCATAGCGTCAGTGAGATCTGCAACTTCAAATTCAGTCCTGCCCACTCCTTCACCATTTTCATATTCCTGATAGTTGCTTATAACCTTCAAGAAATATTCGTTGCCGATGCCTTTTTTCAATTGGAAATCGCCAATCCATACCATGTTTATGTTGTGTACTTTTTTGTTTGCTTCAAACTGTTCGATCAAGTAAGTACCGGGTTCAGTTATAGTCTTGTACATGTAAGTGTTTGAACACTTCACATAAATATTAAAACTTTCATAAACCTGAAAAACATCCTCTGTAACTTTTAGATACCCGTCATCAGCTTGTTTCGGCACCCATTCAAACATCATACCAGCTGCATCGAACTTGTGTGCATTGCTAGGAATTTTTATCATTACTTTTTTGTCAAAATCTTTTTTACCTATCTCTTTGTAGTCGTTTACAATAGCGTTTTCACGTTCATTTTTTGTTGTTTCAGTGGTTTTTGAAGCGAAGGCAGTAGCGGATAATATGAGAGAAAAGACCAAAGCCAATGAAACAATTTTGCTAATTTTTTGCATATAAACCTCCTATATCTTAATTTGGAACTATAGTATTATTATATAGTCAAATATTTTACTATGTCAATAAAATATTACTTGAAAAAATAACCTCGTTAGTTATTAATAGAATAAAGCATCCATTTGATAATTAAAAAAAGCAGCTTGCCGCTATTTATCCCAAGTGATATACTTTAATTGTATTTGTATTTAACGTAACGTAAGATATTAATTTGAAATCAGAGGAAATACAATGGATTTTAGTGGCTTGTTCCAAATGGAATTCTTAATGATTACTACTGTTAGTATTGGTATTATATTAAAAAAACGAAACTATATTACAGACCAATGGAAAAAAATTATGACTGACATGGTCATAAATATTTTTTTGCCTTGCAATATAGTAACCTCTTTTTTTATAGCCTTAGAGGATGGCCAATTAAGCAAAATATTGTTAGTTCTACTAATTTCTTTCTTAATCCATGGCGGCTGTATACTTATCAGCTTGATTTTATTTCGTAAATATGATGATGATAAAAAAGCTGTATTGCAATATGCAACCATATGTTCTAACTCCAGTTTTCTGGGTAACCCCGTAGCACATGGGCTTTATGGTTCATTAGGATTATTATATGCATCTGTTTACCTAATACCCTTAAGAATTGTAATGTGGTCTGCTGGTGTTTATTGCTTTACTAAAAAGACAGAAAAAGGTGCATTTCTAAAAACTCTTAGACATCCCTGTATACTGGCTGTTTACATAGGCCTTTTTATTATGCTGATGAAAATTGAAGTTCCTGAATTCTTGTTGTTTACTCTTAAAAACATAGGCGGCTGTACAACAACCACCGCAATGATCTTGATTGGTTCAATCCTAGCAGAGGTTAACTTCAGAAGCTCAATTAATAAAGCCACCATTTATTTTTCATTTATCAGGCTTATTTTGATACCAGTTATTGTTCTGGCATTTTGTTTGTTGTTTAAGCTTGATTATATAGTGACAGGTGTAGTGGTTATACTATCAGGTATGCCTGCGGGTACAACAACGGCTATGCTGGCACTAAAGTACAACGGAAACGAAAAGTTTGCTTCCATGTGTATTATTATTACTACTGCTATATCTATGTTTTTAATTCCTATTTGGTTTTTTGTAATATACTCTCTTGCTTATTAAGTGATTCAATAACAACAAAAAAGAACCTATTAATATCTACAATACCGGATATTGCGGCGACATTAATTATTTGTCGCCGCAATCCTCTTTTTAAGGGCGGTTGGTAATATTAATAAGTTCTTATAGCTTCTTTCTTTTATTAACTTCCAGTACCTTTTATAACAAGCTTTGCAACAGGCTGTTCAAGGATTTTTTCTTCTTTTTGTTCGTCCTGTTTTACGTTATTAATTTTAGTTATTAATCTTGTAACCTCTTTCTTTCCGTCCTTCCCTTGTTTTACAACACTTGTTACACCTCTTGAATAAGACGCATCCTCTTGTTCTTCAACAGGCATTGGTATAGGTTCAATGCTAACTACTTTCGTTACTGATTTGACAGATAATACAGGTTTTTGTGAAACTACATTAAGTTCCTTTCCAATACCTATAATAGTATCGGGTGTAATACCGTTAATTTTACAAACTTCTTCCAATGACATGCCATGTTTAGCTGCAATAGTTGATAAATAATCACCTTTGGCAACTTTATACTTGCCTTCGGCTTTAACTGTCTCAGAGATTACATTTATTGCATTGTCAGGGGTTGTTATTTTTTCGTCCTCAACAAACCCTTGTTTAATCTCAACTTTTTCCACAAAAGAAACTTCTGTATTTTTTGGATCAACGTCCTTGTCAACATACTTGTTCTTGTATTGGTTTAATAGTCCTTCCGCCGTTTTTTTATCCGCTAAAGTCACATAAGCTTTGTCGTTTATGTAAATTGTTGCAGCTTCAACATCATATGTAACAGACTTAGTTAGTTTGCTAACTAAAGCATCGTCGGTCAAAAGTTCGTCATTTTTTCCTCTTGCCGGAACAAGTTTAATATTTTCATTTATCTTTATTTTTGAATCATTTTCTTCTTCCAGCTTGGCTGTTAAAGTTTTAATAAGCTCATTGTCAGTTAGTTTCATGTTAATTGCTTTTCCAACGCTGGTTTCATTTACAAAAACCTCTAATGAGTTGTTTGAGAAAAACAACCTGAATATACCTAAAACAGACAAACCTAATAAAATACAAAGAATAAAAAGCGGTATCGGTTTAATTTTACGTGCTTTTTTATAAATCCTGATAAACAAACCGTTACCCTTTCTATATCTATTAAGCTTAATAGGCTTTGAGCTTGCTCTTCTTTTAGCCGTGTTCTTTTTTTGATTGCCGAGTCCTGTTCCCTTTAAAAGTTCTTTGGTTCGGCTTTTATATTTTTCTCTTGGCGGCCCGGACATAGAATCACCTTATCAGTATCATTTAGATAGAATTGTAATTGTTTTTGCAACAGTGCTTGTGCCTGATTCAAAAGTTACGTAAACTTCCATATTACGCTTTAATGAACCAATGTCAACAGTCCTTCCGGCAGCAGAATCCCAAATAACCGTTTCCTTTGCAAATAGAATTTGCTTAGTCATAGAGCTATCGTTTTTACTAACTGTCATACCCGTATTGCTTATTGTTTGATTTGTGACACACGTGCCACTGCTAAGTCAAAACCAGGAT
>CAZTAY010000050.1:0-17313 GCA_964611655.1 uncultured Eubacteriales bacterium | reverse complement strand
AAAATTTTACAACACTAGCACGGATTATATTTTAAGAGTTACTAACAAAAAAGAGGCTTACCCTAAAGAATAAGGTTAGCCACTACCGATGATAGGGTTCGTTTTTAATTATTTTAAAGCATCTATAAATCTGTTCCATAAGCATTATTTTAAACAGTTCATGAGGAAAAGTCAGTTTCGAAAATGAAAGCGATAGATTTGCTCTTTTCAAAAGGCTCTCTCCAATACCATTTGCACCGCCTATTACAAAAACCAGTCTTGAAAGACCTTCATTCATTTTATTGTTTATGAACTCTGCAAATTCATGAGAGTCATAGCTCTTGCCTTTTCTGTCAAGGCAAACAACAAAATCATCTGGTTCGATTTGTCTTAAAAACCGTTCTGCTTCTGTTTGTAAAATACGTTCAAGCTGTTTGTTATCAGTATCAATCTTTTCGTCTTTAATGTCAATCAGCGTAATATTAACATATTTTCTAAGTCTTTTTTCAAAGTCTGATAAAGCATTTACCAAATATTCTTTTTTCACCTTACCAGCAGCCATTACAACAATCTTCATTTTTTAAACCTCAAAAACGCCTGTTACATTATGTCTGTTGGCAACATGCATATTAAAGGCTTTATTTAAGGGCATTTTGTGTTTTGTAAGTATCTGTGCGACTGTGTTATATGCAAGCTCAGGTTCATTGTTTTCGCTGCTTAAATGACCTAAGAAAAGATATTTTAGTTTACATGAAATTGCTTCAATTAGCATTGTTCCAGCTGCTTCATTTGATAAATGTCCGCTGTCGCTTAGAATTCTTTTTTTTAAGTGCCAGGGGTATGAACCGTTTTTCAGCATTTGAACGTCATGGTTCGCTTCAAGCAACAAAATGTCACAACCTGAAATTTCTTCCTTAACCTCTTGCGAAGGATAACCAATGTCTGTTGCAACACAAATTTTCTTATTCTCTGCATAAATACTAAATCCCACCGGATCTCCTGCATCATGAGGGATGGGAAATGGCATTACTGTAAAATCGTTTAAGAAGAAATGCTCGCCGCTATATATTATTTTTCTGTTAAAAGGAGAAATCTTTCCAAGTTGACCTTCCATCTTGTCCCAACTGCCCTGTGTTGCAAATATTGGAATATTATAACGTCTGGAAAGAACTCCTGCGCCTTTTGCGTGATCAAAATGGTCATGAGTGATAAATATCGCATCCAAATCAAAGGGGGAAACGCCAGCTTTCTTTAAGCCCCTTTCAATTTGAGCACCACTAAGTCCTGCATCTATTAAGGCCCTGGTATGTTTAGAAAAAATCAAGATACAGTTTCCGCTGCTACCGCTTGCTATAGGACAAAAATTAATTGCCATTATTTATCACTGCCTTTATTCCGTTACTTTCAATCTTTCAATCTGTGCACCAACCTGCATTAATTTGGATTCGATATTTTCGTAGCCCCTGTCAATATACTTAACATTTCCGATGGTGGTTTGCCCTTCAGCAGCAAGCCCTGCAATAATCATGGCTGCGCCTGCACGCAAATCTGTAGCGGTTACTTCTGCACCGGTTAACTTATTTGCGCCTTCAATAATGGCTACCCTGCCTTCAACTGTTATGGTAGAGCCTAAGCGACTAAGCTCATTTACGTATTGGAATCGGTTTTCCCATACATTTTCAGTTATAACGCTGGTACCATACGCAACACTAAGCAACGACGTCATCTGGGGCTGCAAGTCCGTAGGAAACCCCGGATATGCCATTGTTTTAATATTAACGCCTGTAAGTCTATCATCAGCCCTTACTCTTATTGAATCGTCAAAAACGTCTATTTTAGCTCCCATTTCAGACAACTTTGCCGAGAGAGAGTCCATATGCTTTGGAATTATATTATTAACAGTTAAGTCACCTTTTGTAATCGCCGAAGCGATCATATACGTCCCTGCTTCAATTTGGTCAGGAATAATCATATATTCGGAACCGTGAAGCTTTCTAACGCCTGTTATTCTGATTAAATCCGTGCCTGCGCCTTTTATATTAGCGCCCATACTGTTTAAGAAGTTAGCAGTATCAACAACATGAGGTTCTTTTGCAGCATTTTCTATTACGGTTGAGCCTTCCGCAAGGACTGCGGCAAGCATTGTGTTTATAGTAGTACCTACAGATACAACATCAAAGTAAATATTATTTCCAACTAATTTGTTTGCTTTTAAATTTATCATGCCGTGGTCAGGGGGTGTCACACGCGCTCCCAGCATTTCAAAGCTCTTTAGGTGCAAATCTATAGGCCTTGTACCAAAATTACAGCCGCCGGGCATTGCAACCTCCGCTTGCTTAAACCTACCCAAAAGCGCACCCAGAAGATAGTAAGACGCTCTTATTTTTTTAACGGAACTATAAGGGGCGCTAAATTCAGAAACTGGTCTGCTGTCTATTTCAAGGGTATTTTTATTAATAAACCTGCATTTTGCTCCTAATTTCGTAATAACATCAACTAAGCTGATTACGTCTTCAATATACGGTAAATTTTCTATAATACAGACATCATCAGCCAAGAGAGCAGCAGGGATTATCGCAACCGCCGCATTTTTTGCTCCACTTACTCCAATTTCGCCTTTAAGCCTGTTCTCTCCGGTAATCCTTAACTTATCCATGCTAAGCACCTCTTTGTTAGTTCGTATCTGGCAAGCTATACTGATTTAACGCACCTTATATAAAAACTGCAAAAACTTACGCGCCAAATAAGTACGAGGTGTTTGTCTTTATTAAAACAACCAACGCCTGTTTGATTATAACACCAATTTATCAAGTAATAAAGATTTATTTTTATAAAAACCGTAAAAATTCAGCGTTTTGACTAAACTTGATAGTATTTTCCAGAAATTCAATATTACAGGGGCTGGCTTATTCAACTTCATTTTCATATGCGTCAATCATGTAAGGAGTCTCTGACTCTGAGGTAAACAACTTATAATATGGCTTTGCCATTACTGTCTCAAAATTATAATCATAATATTTTCTAATTGAATAACCTATTTCAACCCTGTCAATTGTAATTTTGCTGTTGGTTTGGGTTTCTTTAATATGCTGTAGGAAAGCAAAAAGAGCTTCGTCAGAAGAAACGATTTCTTTTTCCAGTCCCACAAAGTTTATGGGTGAAAGCCTATTAAAAGAAACTTCATAAAAACCGGATTTATGAAAGCTAAAGCTTGCGTAATTACAGAAAAGCTTAAACTTGTCATATACCTCATAGAAATTAAGGGTTATTTTTTCTTCGCTTTCCAAAACAGTGTCCAGTCTATAATTTCTGAAAGAATCTCCCATTTTCTTTAAGATTTCATTTGACGATTTAATAGCCTTTTCCCTGTATTCGCTACTGTCTGAAAATATGTCGCCTTCAAGACTTTCATAAATACTCTCATTTTTCTTAATAGTAAGAGTAGCATCTTTGTCTTTGAAAATGGTATTTGAATTTTCAACAGTCCTCCTAACAGTCAAGCTGTCACCAAAAAATACTTGCTTTAAGAAATCAAGATCCCATTCCGTTTGTTTAAGTGCCAGTTCTCTCATGGGCAAGTTAAACAAAGGGTAATCCCCTTTTAGGGTGATGTCATTGTTGTTAAGTAATGTAAAAAGGGCGTCTTTTTTTTCTTGTGAAATTGAATATTTTTGTTCTTGATTAATATTAAGGAACAGCAGAGCTAAATTTAGTAACAAAAAGCAAATTATCAGAATGGTTTTCGCGCGTTCCCAATTCATTAAATTCACACCCCAAGTTAAAGTTATTACTCCAAGCCAGCAAAAAGCTAATTAAATTATTATCCAAGTTCAAGTTCAAGTCCAAGTCCAAGTTACCTTCCCTGTCTGTAAAGAAATTAGCATCCAGTGCTTCAAAGGAACTCCATTTGTTGTTATATCTTAAAAACCATTCCATTTTAATATTGTCTTTTGAAATATGATAACCTAAAGCTACGTCCTCAATTTTATTAAAGAAACTTTCCTTAGGCGTCATTTCCCTGCTTATAAAGTTTTCCAATATTTTGGTAAAATCCTCACTTAACAGAGGTTGTTCTTTTGTACGTTTTTCCCTGAACTGCTTTATAAAACGCCTATATTTATAAACCTTATTTCCTTGTACAGTTATTTCAATTGCACTCGAAAGGTTGTATTTACTTAATATTTCTTTGGAGAAAAATATAGGGTAATTGTCAAAGGTGTAATCAAAACAAAAGACAAAGCCATCCTCATACTGCTTAGAAGATGTTAAAAAAACATCGTTTCCAAGGGCTGAATTTTTATTCATAAAGTTAAGGGCAGTAATATAGGCGCTTTCCAAGCTACCGCTATTTGAGTCATAGGAATCATAGTTAGCATATTCTAAAAAACCGTCCGGGTAATATTTGACTACCCTGTTTTCATCACTAAAGGTTGGGATTCCATCAACTTGACCTTGCCACCTTGCCGCAGGATTTTCAAAGAAATTATCTATAAAAGCATACATATCAGAGTCCTCAGAAAAGGGATCTATCATTTCAATCTCATTGTAATGCAAGTCATTTCCTGACCATTGAGGAATAAATAAATTCTTGTTAAACATGCTAAAGCCACTTTGGGTCGACGCAATGAAAAATAATTGTCCTGTCTCGGAAATTGAGTCAATATAAGAATTTAAAGCTAAATTGTTTTTTCCCTGTGAATCTTTAAAAAGAACGCAATTGTTTGCTTCTTCATCTAAAAAAGCAATTTGAAAGTCCTCGAACTGCGACCTTGAAGGCATTACCATTATGGAGCTTATGTTCTTAAGTCTATTTAGTTGTGTAAATCCGGTATTCGCAAAGTTTTTAATAAATTCATCAGTGGGAACCAGAAATCCAAAGTGCAAAATAAAAGCTTTCCTTGACAAAAGTTCGTCCCAATCGATTGTCTTTTCAAATACAAAGGAACCTGTTCTAAGTGTTTGGGATACTGATTCATTTAAGCTTTTAAAAAGCTCTTCAGTAAACTCGTTTTTATATCTAACATAAAAACTTTTGTTACCTGTGCTAATGAATATAGACGAGGGTTCCATATACACATATTCGGAAGTATCATTGTTATAAGATTCTCTACCATAAAAAAAAGAATAAAAAAAGTTACGGCTTGAGCTGTCCCCAAACCATAACCTTACCGTTTGATATAAAAATATCGCTACTAATACAAAAAGTATGATGTTTTTAATTTGCCTTCTAAACATATTTATCACCAAGACAAGCTAAGTTTAAGCCCAAGCTAACAAAGTTAATATTAATAAGTACTAACTGCCAACGGAAGGCAAAACAATTATCTTCTCAAGTGTAAGCTTAATCTCTTTTGCTTTTCGCTTTACAGAGTATACCTTGCTGA
The DNA here is from genome assembly GCA_964611655.1 of uncultured Eubacteriales bacterium. GTDB lineage: Bacteria > Bacillota > Clostridia > Lachnospirales > CAZTAY01 > CAZTAY01. The sequence continues at coordinate 11,950 of CAZTAY010000050.1, read as the reverse complement.
CGGGCTTGTGATTTTCGAGAGTTGCTTTAATCTCAATCAAATTTTCACCAACAGAAAGATTAGTTGCCTGAGAAAAGACTCCCAGGTTGCCAACCGTAATTTCATAATTAGCAGTTTCTTTAGTTTTGTTATCATCTAATTTTATCGATACTGATATATTCACATTTGTGCCTTTAGGAGCTTCCCCAACAATGGTTCTTACACTATCAAAAGTTGACTCCGATTCTTTTGCTGTGTTAATTCCGCTTGTAATAACAATTGGAACTTCAGCAAGCTCGTCATCCGAAACCAATGTATTTAATTTCAAATCGGAAAGCGCATAAACATTTATAGGCAAGATTAAAACCATAAAAAATAATAATAAAGTTAAACAAGGCAAAGCCTTTTTCATATTAGCGCCCCCTTTCGTTAACAATAAACTGCTTACTATATTATACTACAATACGGAGCGTTTTTCATTACAGTTATATTACATTATTGTGGGAAATATATGCAAAATACTGATAAATCCTAAATTTCGACTAAGTTTTCAGAACTTTCTTTGTAAATAGGAATAAAAATTGTCATCTTTGTTCCTTTTCCCGGTATACTTTCCGCTCTTATGTCACCATTTTGGGCTTGCGCAATTTCTTTCGCAATTGCAAGACCAAGTCCAGTTCCTCCCATTTCTCTTGAACGGGTTTTGTCTACCCTATAAAACCGTTCAAAAATTCGCTCAAGATCCTTTTCAGGTATTCCCACACCGTTGTCTTCTATAATAATTTCACAGTAATCAGGGTTTTCAACAGTATATACATTAATCTGTGCACCGTTTCCGCTATATTTGATAGCATTTGAAATAACATTGGAAATTATCTGCCTCATTCTATCAATATCCGCAAGTATAATTAAATCATTTGAACATTGTTTATAAGTCAGAGTTTGATTGTTTTTTTTGGCAAGGTTTCTGAACTGAGAAACATTGTCATTTATAAGTTTGTTTAGCTTTATGGCTTTCAAATCCATATCAAGTTTTCCGCCGTCCATTTTTGAGAGCAAAAGCAAGTCCTTAACAAGAATTGTCATTCTGTCAGACTCTGCGTTAATTGTGTTTAAAAAGTCATATGCAATTTCTCTGTCGTCAATTGCACCGAATAATAATGTTTCAGTATAACTTTTAATGGTTGTCAGTGGTGTTCTGATTTCATGGGACACGTTTGCAACAAATTCTTTTCTCATAGTATCCAGTTTCTTTTGTTGTGTCATGTCTTGCAAAACGACAATTACACCTTCCGTTTTTTCGTCTTTGCCATAGTATGGAACAAAGCTTGCTTTTATAAACCTTTCGCCTATAAACCGTTCATATTCCGACACTCTTTTTTCTTGGGCTTGGACTTGGACTTGGTCATGGCTGTGAAACAGTTTAAATAAATCAGCATTAAAGAGAGTTGATAATTTTCTAACCGTTATAACAGCAGGGTTTAGGATATCTAGCATCATTAATGAGGATTTGTTTGCATGGATTAGCTCATATTTTCCGTTAAAAGCTAAAACGCCGTCAGTCATATTATGCAATAGGATTTCCAGCTTATTATTTTCGCTGGAAATTACAGAAACTGTGTTGTTTAATTCCCTGGCCATAAAATTAAAATTTTGGGTTAGCTGGCCAATTTCGTCATCACTCATTACTGGAATTTCCATGTCAAGTTCACCTCTAGCAAGTTCTTTTGCTTTTCCTGCCAAGGTCTTAATTGGTTTTGTAATTGTGCCTGCCAACAAAGTTCCAACAATGCATGCGAAAAACATTGCAATGACAATGGAAATAAAAATAAAACTCTTAATTGACGAAACTCTGTTTATCACATGACCAATATCGCTTCTAACATAAATTATATAATTATTTTCACCTATTTTAACAGGGTATGCATAACTCATCCACTCACGCATTGTACCATTTGCATCTCTGTCTCTGATATCCTTTCCTATGGTTGCAGTATTATTGGTAAGGGCACTTACTATTGCAGAGTCTTTAAAAACAGGCAGATTTTCTGTTGCTAATGTTGACGCAATTGTAAAACCATCCATATCTAAGATATTACCTTGAATGTTGGTGGCTGAATATTTTGCAGTTTGTCTAAGCAGCTCAACAAAATCCTTGACCTCGTTCCCTTCAATTGAATCAAGAATAAGCCTTGCAGAGCTTTTAAGCTCATCTTCAACTTTATTGTTTTCTTGGTTTTGAAGACTGATTATAATATAGGTTCCGGAAATTGTGCTTGCAATGAAAACCAGCGCCACATAAATCAAGATCAACTTCCATCTTAAACTTTTCATACAATTCTCATTTCTATAAAAAATCTCAGCTTTTAGGGTGAGTTCCCACTAAGAGCCTGTCCAAAATCTCCATTGCGCCGTCTTTCCGGCAAATTATTTGTTTTGCTCTAAAATCCAACGAAAGCGAGAATTTGGACAGGGGGCTCTAAGCTAACAACAATCATTTGGCTGATTTTACGCCATTCTTTGTCATCAGCTCCTAGCATAATTTTTATATTAGAGCAATTCCATTTTTGCCCTAAAACTGGCGGCTTTAGGCCGTTTTCTGTGTAGGTAAATAACTTATGTCAAGCGTAGTAATTTCTAAATGCATCGTTGCATCTTCCTTAGAATGGCAAAACCAAGCTCTAAGATCTCGCCATTCCATTAATGGGGACAGACCTAATTAGTTTTTTCCGGGATATCGAAGAAGTAGCCTACCCCTCTTTTTGTAATGATATATGCTGGCTTGCCTGGCATGTCTTCAACTTTTTCTCTTAGCCTTCTTATAGTAACATCAACTGTCCTAACATCACCGTAAAACTCATATCCCCAAACCTTCTCAAGCAAAGATTCTCTTGAAAAAACTTCTCCTTTTTGAGTTGCCAAGAATTTTATTAACTCGTATTCCCTAAGAGTAAGTTCCAGTTCCATTCCTCTCTTTGAAACTGTAAACTTCTTTTGATCAATGGTCAAGTCTCCATATACAAGCATATCCTGCTCTATATTTTGCTGCTTGTTAATGGCTTTTGAATCCTCAATCACTACCCTGCGCATATTTGCTTTTACCCTTGCAATCAGCTCTTTAACACCAAAAGGTTTTGTTATATAATCATCTGCACCGGTTTCAAGACCAAGCACTTTGTCTGACTCTTCGGCTCTTGCAGTTAAAATTATAACAGGAACTTGTGACTTTTCACGAATCTTCTTGCAAACAGTCATACCATCAACTTTTGGCATCATAAGATCAAGTAAAACCAAGTCAGGCTTCTCTTGAGCAAATAACTTAAGCCCGTCCTCGCCGTTAAAAGCCTCTATAGTATCATATCCTTCTTTTGTCAGATTATATTTAATTATGTTAACGATACTTTTTTCATCATCAACTATTAGGATTTTCATAAGATGTACCTCCCAAATCCTGTAATCTATACAAATTCTTAAATCATATTTTACCTTTTTTTTAAGTGTATATCAACCGAATTTACTAATTTAAGTATTATAAAACTTGTTTCTTTTGTTTAATATAGAAATATCCTTGCAAATATTACTTATTTTTAATAAAATAGCTTTAAGTAATAGATAATATAGGTAAGTAGTTTTTTACTAATGAAAAAAAAATAGAAAGGTGGTATTTTATGAAGTTGATTGATAATTTGAAAATTCGTACTAAGATTAATGTATCATTATTAACGCTTATGGTTCTTGCATTTTTTCTTAGCACACTTGGCGTAGTAATGATAAAACGAACCGATACGATATATAGCGAACTCTTTACAACAGGTATGAACACGGTTAAGGAAGCACAAGATGCTCTTATTAATTTTGAGGACATGAGAATATCTGCAAGGGATATGGTTCTTCATTACAAAAACAAAAACGATATGGATAAAGCCAAAGCATCATATGAGGAGGCCTATAACGCTGTTAAATCAAAGCTTCAGCTTTTATCAGAATCAAACGATGTTTCGGAGATATTAAGGGATACCGAGGACTATAATAAACAGATTAATGATGTATATTCTGCTTCATTGGCTGGCGATGTGGATCTTGCAATTAGTCATATTATTAGCGGAACAAGCATTACAACAAAGGTCAGGAACGAAATTTCTGACTTGTTGGCATATAATCTTAATATGTTTGAAACCAATTCCAATCAAACATCATTAAACACTGATTATACTTTAGTTGCAATTATTATAGTGACAGTTTGTGCATTGCTTCTTTCAGTTGCTTTATCTCTTGTTGTGTCCAAAAGTATCACAGGTCCAATTAAAAAACTTGTAAATGTCACTAAAAACATTGCTAACGGTGATTTTTCAGTTTCGGCTGCCAGTAACCGCCGTGATGAATTAGGCGAGCTTAGTAATTCAATGACTGTTGTTATGGATGAAATTTCTAGTATTTCTAATGCTGTTCAAACCGTATACAATGACTTTAATGATAAAGGTGATATTGACGCCAAAATAGACGCCTCATCTTTTAAGGGTGCTTATAAAGCTCTGGCTGAAAGCGTTAACGGACTTATTAAAAATATTATTGATGACATGTTAGATATCTTGGACTGTCTAACTGCTTATTCAAAGGGTGATTTTGAAAAAACCCCTAAAGAATTAATTGGAAAGAAAGCAGTCATAACAGAAGCAAACGCAGAGCTTCAACAAAATTTAAAGAGAATTGTATCTGACATAGGCAGCTTAGTTGAGAGCGCAAATGATGGTGATTTGTCTGTTAAGATTGACTCATCTAAGTATCAAAACGACTGGGCTATATTAGCAAATGGCTTGAATAATCTCTTAGACAATGTTTCAAACCCTCTAAAAGAAATCTTGAGGGTTACTCAGGAAATGTCAAAAGGCAGGCTTGACTTGCAATTTGAAGGTGAATTTTTGGGTGAGTTTGATATACTGAAAAAATCCTTTAATGTGACAATTGATACTCTAAGCGAATATGTCTCTGAAATCTCCGATATCCTGTCAGAGATGGCTGAAGGTAACTTTGTACTTGAGATTAAGCATGATTATATAGGAGATTTTGCTCCTATTAAAGCTGCATTAAATAATATAATTCAAACAATGAACGGTGTTTTTGCAGAGATAAACGAATCTGCAAATCAGGTATCTCTAGGCGCAAAGAAAATTTCTGATTCCAGCATGTCCCTTGCACAAGGCGCAACTGAACAAGCATCAGCAGTCACAGAACTCCAATCTTCAATGGGAGTTATTAAAGAGCAGACATCCCAAAACGCAGAAGCAGCAGAACAAGCAAACATTATGGCAGAAGCGACAAGAGAAAACGCAAGCGTAGGCAGCAGAGAAATGAAAGAATTATTAAGCGCTATGGATGATATTAGTTCTGCATCTTCAAATATATCTCAAATCATTAAGGTTATTGATGATATCGCATTCCAGACAAATATTTTGGCTCTTAATGCGGCTGTAGAGGCTGCCAGAGCCGGAGTACACGGAAAAGGTTTTGCAGTTGTTGCGGAAGAGGTTCGGAATCTTGCAGCAAGGAGCAAAAATGCTGCTCAAGAAACAACTGAACTAATCGAAGGTTCAATGGCAAAAGTAAATGACGGCACTAAAATGACAAACCAAACCGCTGCAACACTACAAAAGATTGTTGATGAGATTGCTGAAATTTCAGAGCTGATTGCAAATGTTAAAGAATCTTCAAAGAAACAAGAGGTTAATATCGAACAGATTAATATCGGTATCGAACAAATTTCAACAGTTACACAGCATAACACTGCTACATCGGAAGAAGAAGCATCTTCTTCTGAACAGCTTGCTTCCCAAGCAGAAGTGTTTAGAAATATGGTTTCTAGATTCAGAACCAAGTCCGTTTAGATAAAAGCAACTTGGGAAACTTAAAAAAAAGTTTCCCAAGTTGCTTAATCATGTTTATTTTTCAAAATATCCATTAATAATATTAAAAGCAATCTCTTGAGCTATTGAGCCCGTAACCTTCTCATCATCTTTTTGTCCAAGACGTACTGCAAAATAAGTGTTTTTGCCGTCCAGTTCAAAAAATCCAACGAACCATGCCCCTTTTCCACTGCCTGTTTTGCCATACACTTTAGCATCAACAGTGTCATTTTCTTTTAACATCATTTTCTTAACTTCTACTATATTGCTTTCACTTATGCTGGTTTTGCCTTCAAAAATTCTCAACATTAAATCCGCTTGTTCAATAGGCGAAATAAGAAGTGAGGATTCAAGCCAAAATCCATCAATACGCGCATCTCCATTAAGTCCACTGCCTTGCCACTGGCTTATATCACCATTACCATAACCAATTTTTGCAATAAATTCATTCATTTTATCATTGCCAATCTTGTCAATGAGTTTTCTGTAATACCAAACACAAGAATTTTTAAAAGCCTCTGTTATTGTTGAATCTTTATTCCATGATTCAAAAGACCAAATATTCCCATCCCACTCTATTAATGATTCAGTTGGAGTTATCACCTTATATTCAAAGGCTGCAAGTGTGGAAACTATTTTAAATGTTGAGCAAGGCGAATAACGTGATTCTGCTTCCTCTTTGTTATAAACCAGACAATTCCCATCAGTATCAATAAAAACAGCACTGCCCTGGTACCCGTTAAAATAAGAACTAAAGTCAATTTCTTTTATTGTAGCTTTGTCTTTCTCTTGAGTTTTGTCCTTAGGGATTTCATTGGTATCAATGATATTTTTTTCAGAAGATAGCTCCTTCTCTGACGCTTTTTTGTCGCTGTTTTCTGCCATATTTTGGTTACAACCTGTTATAGCCAAGCAAACAATTATTAATATAACACTGCAATATACTTTTTTCATTTTACTCCTACTTTCATTTTAAATTTTAAATCTTACAATTGTAATATTTATAATTATATATATTTTTAATTTTTTGTCAACAAAAAAATAAGGACATCTTATTAACTTAACTAAGATATCCTTAAGAACCCAAAAGAAGCTTAAGACTGTAGTTCTTCCCATTTTTCATAAATCTCCATAAGCTTTTCTTCCGCTTCTTCTTTCTGGGCATAAGCACTTTGTGCTTTCATTGGATCAGTATTAACTTCCGGAGAATCTAATAAAACCTCAATGCTTTTTATTTTATTTTCAAGCTTGTCTATTTCCCTTTCGAGTTTTGATATATCCGATAATCTTTTTCTGTTTTCAGATTGAGTTTGTTTGTTTTCAAGCCATTTTTCTTTTTGCACCGAGCCTACTGAAGCAGCATTGGTGTTTTTTGCAATGTCCAGATTAAGTTCCTTCTTTTTTTGAAAGTAATAGTCATAATTACCAAAATAGGTTGTCAGTCCACTTTCATTTAGCTCAATGGTTTTATTGGCTGTTCTGTTTATAAAATATCTGTCATGGGAGACATATAATACAGTGCCTTCAAAAGAGATAATGGCTCTCTCCAAAATGTCTTTTGAATAAATGTCCAAATGGTTTGTAGGCTCATCCATTATTAGAAAATTTGCTCCTGAGAGCATTATTTTTGCCAGGTATAACCTGCCCTTTTCACCGCCACTTAACATCCCGATATTTTTAAATATTGCATCACCTGAAAACAAAAACGCTGCCAATGTATTTCGGATTTCCAAGTCCTTAATTTCCGGATAGGTATCCTTCATTTCTTCAAATATGGTTTTGTTTTCATCAAGACTTTCCCGTTCCTGTTCATAGTATCCTATTTTCACATTTCCACCAGGTTTTATTTGTCCCGCATCAGGTGAAATTTCACCAAGTATAATCTTTAATAATGTAGTTTTTCCTATTCCGTTTGCCCCAAGCAGAGCAATCTTATCACCCTTTTTTATGTCCAGATCAAGGCCATTAAAAAGTGGTTTTGTACCAAAGGATTTTTTAACAGATTTAATTTGTAACACATCATTTCCACTTTCAATCTGAGGTGATAATGTTAGATTCATTGTTTTCGGATCAGCCGTTGGTGCTTCCAGACGGTCTATTTTCTCCAAAGACTTTTGTTTGCTTCTGGCTCTTTTAACTGATTTTTCTCTATTAAAAGACAATAAAGTCTTAATGGATTCTTCTTGTTTCGCAATATTCTTTTGCTGGTTTTCAAAGTGTGCTTCATCAATGCTTTTTTGGAGTTGTTTCTTCAACATGAAATCCTGATATGACCCTGAATAGACAGTTGATTTTCCATGCTCAATGTCTATTATTTTATTAGCAACCTTGTCAATGAAATACCTGTCATGAGAAATAATCAGTACTGTTGAGTTAAAATCATTTAAGAATTCTTCAAGCCAGGTTACTGATTGAATATCAAGGTGGTTTGTAGGCTCGTCAAGTAACAATATTTCGGGATTAGCAAGCAATTGTTTAGCAAGCGCCACTCTTGTTTTTTGTCCTCCGGACAAAGTGTTGATCTTTCTGTTTTCCGCATCCTCTTCATAAAGCTTAAGACCATTTATAACGCCCCTTAGCCTACTTTTATATTCATAACCGCCCTGCATCTCAAATGAATGTGTAAGGGCTGCATAATTATCCATGGCCTTCTTTAGCTCATCGCCTGTTAGAAAAGCCATTTGAGATTCAGCATCCCGCATTTTTTCTTCAAGTCTGATTATATGCGAGAACACGCCCAAAAGCTCATCATATACTGTTTGTTGGCTATCCATGCTTGATTCCTGGGTTAAAAGAGCGATCTCTGTGTTTTTAGGGATGTTTACTACACCCTCGTCATAGCTTTCTGCTCCTGTTAGGATTTTAAAAAGTGTGGTCTTTCCTGCTCCGTTTACTCCCACAATTGCTGCCTTTTCGCCTTTATCAACTTGAAAATTTATATCAACAAGTATATTATCACTGCCATAGGATTTTTTTAAGTTCGAAACTGATAAAATCATTTTTCCCTCTGTATTCTTTTTTTGTAGTATGGTGCATAACTAAAAGGGTTTTACGACGTTGCATTTATATTATATGATAAATACTAATGTCAGGCAATACTTCAAATGCATATTAAAAAAGCTTCGGAAATATAACATTTCCGAAGCAAGGTGACTGTATGGCAAAGATTCACTTTTTAATACTATAGCAATTGCATTTGAGGTAAACAATTATCTACACCGAAAACAGCCTAAATCCACCAATTTCTGGTTTGAAAATTGCAAGTCAAACATGTAATTGCTCTACCCCACCAACAAAATGGGGTTGTGGCGATAAAATCAATGTAGATTTAATTGTCGCCAAAGTACTTCTTACCACCAATATCTTCTTCCATAAAAACCGCCGCCGCAACAGCCGCCATAACCCATGCCATAACCCATGCCATAGCCACAGCCATATGGACTAGCACAAAAATTGCCTACTCCAGTGTATGGATAACCATAATAACTTCCATATCCTAATCCGTAAAACATGCGAAATCCTCCCTATTATTTCTCAGAGCAATCCATTATAAACGGAAAACAACTTGGCAAAACCACGACCGTTTGCCTTTTCTATGAGAAAATTATCCGTTAAACTGAATTGCATCAATGCGATACTTCCTCGCACATTATATACTATTCGAACATGCTTTTTTTTGTGACATGGAATGAGGACTTACTTAAATTTTATAGTCCGCCTATGGAAAGATTTTTAACATACACTGAGGGAGCGCCTATTATACCGCTTGCTGGCAACAGAAACTTTAAGTCACTGCCTATTTCCTTTACGTTTTCCAAAAGACCAAAGAAATTACCCGCTACTGTTATTTGCTCAACAGGACGTGAGAGCTTGCCCTTTTCTACTAGGAAGCCATTGCACATCAGTGAAAAGTCTCCAGAAATTGCGTTTGCTCCTGCATGAAGTCCGTTTAGCTCCGTAATCATAATTGCATAATCAGCAGCTTCGCACAATTCTTCAAGGCTTTTTTCTCTTGGCTCAACATAGAAGTATAAAGGAGAAATGCCTATTGAGGACTTAAAGCTCCTGCTTGCGTTTCCGGTTGTTTTCACATTGTCCTTTTTCGCACTTTTAAGGTTATGCAAGAATGTTTTTAAAACACCATTTTCAATCACAACCTTGTCTTTGGTTGCAGCCCCCTCCGAATCAAAAGAAGGAAGGTCAATACGGCCTTTGAAATGCACATCATCCCTTAAGGTTATTTTATCTGATGCAATTTTTTGTAATAGCCTGCCTTTTAACAGCGAAAAACCTTTCTGAACATTTTCTGCATAAAAAACATTTGCATATGTTCTAAGCAATGAAGCAAAAGCAGAGTTTTTTAATATTACATTATAAATTCCTGATTCTACAGGTGCTGCCCCTAGGTTCGAGATTGCTTCTATTGCTGCTGCTTTAGCAACCTTTTGGGGATCAAAAGCACTAATGTCATTTCCAAACCAATATTCCGAACCTGTTTTAATCTGCTCCTGACCTTCTGCCGTAACAGTAATATAAGCAACTATATAATTGCTTCTGTGGGAAAGGCTTAGTCCTTGGGAGTTGACAATTGAGGTCTTTCCTTCGCCATATGCAATTTGGCAGCTTTCAACCGACTTTATTTTTGAGTCAAATTCAAGGGCGGTTTTCTCCATTTTAAATCCAATTTCGATTAGTTCTTTTGAAGAAATATTACTTAATTCTTCGTTATATTTGTTGCTTGACTGGGCTTCTTTGCCGTCATGGATCATGTCAAACTCTTCTGGGTCTGATACTTCAATGTTTTGTTTTGCTTGGTCAATCAACATTGCAAAGCTTTCGCTTTCTGTCATTTCCGAATAAGCATAACCGCTTTTGTTGTCAATATTTCCTCTAAAAGAAATTCCGCCTGTTATACTGTTGTCATATTGTCTTACTTCACCTTTTAAAATACTGGCTGAACGTGTTTGGGACTTGTTTTCATAAACCTCACACTCATTAAAACCGTTATCCAAACCCATTTGAACCAATTGTTTATATTTCTTTTCAGAGCTTCTGTCGATCATTCTTTGCGCCCCCCAACTGTTAATTTAGAGACTCTTATCATTGGTTGTCCTACGTTTACGGGAATACTGCCACTTATGGAGCCGCACATGCCCTGTGCCTGTTTCAGGTCCTTGCTAACCATATCAATGTTCATAAGGGTTTCGCTGCCCTTGCCAATTAATGTTGCGCCCCTGACAGGCTCTGCAATTTTTCCGTTTCTGATAATATAACCTTCCAGCACAGCAAAATTATATTCGCCGGTTACAGGCTCAACAGAACCTCCGCCCATTGATTTAGCATATAGCCCATAGTCTACGGAGCTTATTATATCGTTTGCAGAATCATTTCCTGGAGCAATAAACGTATTTGTCATTCTTGAGGTAGGTGCAAACCGATATGACTGTCTCCTACCAGAGCCTGTAGGATTTTCACCCATTTTAAGACCGTTTAACTTATCAACTAAATAAGATTTTAATATACCATTTTCTATTAAAACATTTCTGTTTGTAGGCATACCCTCGTCGTCTACATTCTGACTGCCCCATTCACCAGGGATTGTACCGTCATCAATTGCTGTTAGCTTTGTTGATGCAATTTGTTTGTCTTTCATGCCGCAAAAAACAGATGCACCCTTTGCAACAGAGGTCGCTTCAAGAGAATGACCACATGCTTCATGGAAGATTACCCCTCCAAATCCGTTGTCGATTACAACAGGCATTACTCCCGAAGGACATAGGTCTGCTTTTAGCATGGTAACAGCAGTGGCTGCTGCTTTTTTTGCAATCCCTTCAATGTCCAGTGATCTTATAAATTCATAACCCTTTGATGCGCCTGGTGCAAAATGCCCAGTCTGTTTTTCCAAACCTTCCGACGCAACAGCTTCAATGCTAAAGCGGCTTCTGACCCTGCTGTCTAAAGTCAGAAGTCCTTCTGTGTTTGCAATCATTACGTCCTGCGCCGTTTCTGACAAGGACGTTCTAGTTTGGGTTATTAAAGGGCTGTAAGAACTGCCTGCTGATGAAGCTTCT
>CAZTAY010000049.1:0-17454 GCA_964611655.1 uncultured Eubacteriales bacterium | reverse complement strand
CATCTTAAAAAAAGCATTTTATCAATTATTAAAGCTTTTTTGATATTAATAATTACATTTGTTTATGGAGGTAAAACTAAGAATAACTCTACTAAAGACGATAATCAACAAAATCAAGAATTATCTTTTGATTATCCTATAGAAGTAGAAGCAATTGTATCAAAAGTGCTGAATAGTTTGGGAAACAAAGAAAAAAGAGATACAAATCCATCTAAACCTCCTGCAGTTTCTATTGTTCCTGAAAGAGAAGTTTTACAACAAGACGAATCTAAGACTATTTTAACTGAAATTAAAACTTCTTCAAATAAAACGGATGATTCTATTTTAAAAACAGAGATATCTTCTCAAACAGAGGTTAAGCCCGAAAAAAAGATTACTTGTAATCTTACTGTAACTTGTTACACAATCCTAGACAATTGGGATAGTCTAGATCCTGACAAAAAGGAGCTTATACCTGCCGATGGGATTGTTTTTCCATTAACAAATGTTGAATTTTATGAAGGTGAATCGGTATTTAATGTTTTGCAAAGGGAAATGAAAAAGAACGGTATGCATCTGGAGTTTACAAATCCTCCAGGTTATCAGTCCTCATACATTGAAGGTATAAATAATATTTATGAATTTGATTGTTCCGAATTATCTGGTTGGATGTATAAAGTAAACGGTGGTTTTCCTAGAATGGGATCTTCTCTTTACATATTAGAAGATGGGGACACAATTGAGTGGATTTATACTTGCGATTTAGGCAGGGACATAGGCGGATATAAAGAAGCAGGAAAGGGTCAATGAGCAAAGACAGTTTTTCAAGGTATCACCCATTGGTTAATATCATTTATTTTATACTGATATTTATCTTCACAGCTTTTTTCTTTAATCCTATTTGTCTTATAATTTCTTGGTTTTGGGGAATTGCTTATTCTATTTTTATAAATGGAAAAAAAGCAATTAAATTTAATATTATACTCATATTACCAATGATGATTGTAACTGCTGCTTTAAATCCTCTTTTTAACCATAGGGGAATGACAGTGATTGCATATTTTCAAAACGGCAACCCACTTACACTGGAGTCAATATATTACGGTATCGCTGCTGCAATAATGTTAGCAGGGATTGCAGCATGGTTTTCTTGCTATAATGCAGTTGTGTCTTCTGACAAGCTATTAAGTGTTCTAGGTGGTATTTTGCCCTCATCAGCATTGGTTTTTTCAATTGTTCTTAGATTTTCTCCAAAAATGAAAGAACAATTAAAGAATATTATTGACGCGCAAAAAGGATTAAAAAAGGATTTTATTAAAAAAGGGTTTATCTCTAATATAAAACAAGGATTAATAATTTTGTCTATTATCGTGACCTGGGCCTTGGAAAATGCAGGCGAAACAGCCGACTCCATGAAAAGCAGAGGTTTTGGGCTAAATAAAAGAACTTATTACGATATATTCAAATTTCAAAAGAAAGATTTATATGCTCTAATTTTAATTTCTATATTAGCCATTGCAATTATAATTGCTGGAATTAATGGAGTACTTTATTTCAGGTTCTACCCAACTGTTAAGTATGCTGAATTTACTGTTTATAACATTTTGATGTTAGCTGCATATTGTTTGTTCTATGCATTGCCTCTGGTAATCAATGTCTTGGAGGAAGTTAAGTGGAGATTTATTCAATCAAGGATTTGACGTTTTATTATACTAAAACAGAATATCCGGTCTTAGACAGAATTTCCCTAAGTGTAAACGAAGGGGAATTTATTGTTATATGCGGAAAATCCGGCTCTGGAAAGACTACCTTACTAAGACATTTAAAAACTATATTATCACCTGTAGGAAAATGTATAGGGGAAGTATTTTTTAAAGGAAAACCTATTTTAGACTCCTCACCGTTAGAGCAAGCTTCACAAATTGGATTTGTTTTTCAAAACCCTGACAACCAGATTGTAACTGATAAAGTTTGGCATGAACTTGCCTTTGGGCTTGAAAGTCTAGGTATATCAAAAGAAAAAATCAGAACAGCCGTTGCTGAAATGACTTCATTCTTTGGATTAAATGATATTTTTTATAGTAATGTCAGTCAATTGTCCGGTGGACAAAAACAGACAATCTGTCTTGCATCAGTTCTGGCAATGAATCCTGATGTTATAATTCTGGACGAGCCTACCGCTCAGCTTGATCCTATTTCAGCTTCCGAGTTTATTTCCTTGCTTAATAAAATAAACAAAGAATTTGGGATTACTATAATTATAAGCGAACATAGATTAGAGGAACTTTTGCCTACCTGTGATCGAATTGTATTCATGGATGAAGGAAAAATCTTGTTTGAGCAACCCACAGAGAACCTAGGGTCTTTTCTTCAAGGCGAAAACAAACATTTTCTTAAATATATGTCAACACCTTTGATAGTTTACGGCCTTGTAGATGGAACAGGGAAATATCCCTTGACAATTAAAGATGCAAAGCATTGGTTGAAAGAATTTACAAAAAATAAAGGCTTAAAACCTTTGGAAAATGTAAAAGTTGACAATAATACAACCACATCAATTATTGAACTGCAAAATGTATTTTTCAGATTTAATAAAAATGGACAAGATATAATTAAGGATTTATGCATTGATATTTACGAAGGTGAAATTTATTCAATTGTAGGAGCGAACGGTGCAGGTAAGACTACTGCTTTATCACTCATTTCAGGATTAAACAATCCTTACAGCGGAACAATATTAATAAATGGCAAGAAAAGGGACTTTGACCATATAATCTGCTCTCTACCTCAAGACCCAAAAACTCTTTTTGTTCACGACATGGTTTTTAAGGAACTTTTTGACGCAATTGAAACAGCAAACCCTGAACAAAAAGAAGAAATAATATCTCAGATAGTTAAACTATGCCAGTTGGATAAACTTTTAGATAGTCATCCGTATGATTTATCTTCCGGCGAACAGCAAAGGCTTGCAATTGCAAAAGTTTTACTTCAAAGTCCTGATATTCTACTTCTTGACGAACCCACAAAGGGACTTGACGCAGAATTTAAGGAAGTGCTTTCCGAAATTTTAAAAGATTTGTGTAAACAAAAAAAGACAGTTGTTATGGTTTCTCATGATTTAGAATTTTGCGCAAAGATTTCCCATAGATGTGGTATGTTTTTTGATGGATCTATCACTGCCCAGTCTACACCAAAAGAACTGTTTTCAGAAAACCACTTTTATACTACTGCCGCCAATAAGATTGCAGGGGATGTGCTTCCTTTTGCTGTTACAGCCGAGGATTTAATCTTGTCCTGTGGTGGAAGTATGGATTTTGGATTGCCATCAAAAAAAGAAAAGATACCTATTATTAACAATGAAAAAATTTTAGGTCAGAATTTGGATCTACAGAAAACCAAGCATCAAGCAAAATCACTTATAACCTTAGCCATGTTTCTGATATTAGTTCCTGTTACCATTTTGTTTGGACAATATTTCCTTGATGACAGGAAATACAATTTTATAAGTACATTAATTGTAATTGAATGTATGCTTCCATTTTTTTTGCAGTTTGAAGGTCTAAAGCTCAAATCAAAAGATATAGCAATTATTGCTGTTCTTTGTTCTATTGGTATTTTAGGCAGAGCAGCATTTTTCATGGTTCCCCAGTTCAAGCCTGTAGTAGCTATAATTATTATTTCAGGCATTGCATTGGGAAAAGAAAGCGGTTTTCTTGTTGGAGCTATAACGGCTTTTGCATCAAATTTCTTTTTTATGCAAGGACCTTGGACTCCTTGGCAGATGCTGGCAAGCGGAATTATAGGATATTTAGCTGGTCTTTTATTTAAAGGTTTTTTACCACCCTCAAAAGTCATGGTTTGTACATTTGGAGGATTATGTGCTTTTTTGATATACGGTTTTTTGATGAATTGTGCCACAGTCTTAATGTATCAGCCAAGTCCAACGTTTGAGATGTTTATATTTGCCTTTATACAAGGATTTCCATTTGATTTAATACACAGTCTATCAACCGTTTTGTTTTTATATTTTTGCTATAAACCTTTTATAAAGAAGATAGAAAGAGTTAAGCTTTACAAATAAAGCTCAGATTGTTAACAACTAATATATACCTGGGATCTTTTCCTTGAACCCCTCTTCTTTCTTAAAAGAACAAAGCAAGTATTTTTAAATAAATGACGCATTTGACATATTTCTAAGAGAAAGTGGCATTTAAAAGGTTTGGATAGCATTCATACGGAAAAGTCTCTACAAAAAGTCTTTTGTCGTCAACTCAAGGAGGAATAAATTGAATACTAATATTAAAGGTCTGATACTCAGTATTTGCACTATTTTTATATCAATACTTTCACCTGCTTTAACCCAAGCAGCAAATGAAAAAAATGCAGCCATAAATTATTTACCTGCACCAGGACAGCATGTAAACAACAAATTGTATAACAACCCAAACAACACTTTAGAACCATCAAATGAGCTTGTGTCTTTAGGTTCATTCGGCGGTAGCATTATTTATAAATTTAATCCCTCAATTAAAAATGATCCAAAGAACCCCTACGGTATTGATTTTATTGTTTATGGTAATGTATTTAAAAATTCGGATGGCAGTAGTTCTCCAAACGCCTATGAACCAGGCTCTGTGATGGTGTCCAAAGACGGAATTACTTGGTATGAGCTAGCCGGCAGTCTTTATTTTGACGGAAACACGAAACATAAATACTCAGTAACCTACAAAAACCCTGATTTGAGTTTTAAGAAATTATTGAACATTCCTTTTAAGACAAATGCAAGGGAATCGGGAATTATACCCTTGAACAGCTATTCACAGCTTTCCATGTATCCTAATCCTATAATTTTTAATAAGTATAATTTAGGATTAGCCATGAATAAAAGTTATAACATTAATTCGGTCACTTTTGAAGGTTCTTTGATTTCTTCAAACAATATGCCCGTATTTGGCTATTCTGATTGTCATGCAAGTACTGAAAAATTCTCTCCTGTTGCCGTTAACCCTTATTTAAAAGAGCATCTAATAAACACTAACGGAGACGGAATGGATATTTCTTGGGCTGTTGATGAAAATGGTATACCCAAAGAATTAGATTCGGTTAATTATGTAAAAATATACTCATCTTTATTAAAAAGCAATCAGGAAATATCTCCGGAAGTCACATTTATTCAAGTATCCAAACCAACTGAAAAAAATGTTGGGCAAACCGATGATTTAGAGTCTATTACCATAAACGGAACTACAATAAAAACAACTCCAGGAGTTTATAATTATGACTTTGATTTAGATGGTAAAAATTCTTATAAAGCAAGTGTAAAGCATAAAAACAGAGATACTAATATATTAATAGGCAACAATTATTGTGTATCAGGAGAAGAAACGGACTTGATACTGGCAAGCAACAGTTTAAGAGTTATTGTTCAAGAAGGAAAGAAAGAGCCTGTTATTTATTTTATTTCTTTTAAAGGTAAAACAGATACCACTTTAAACAGTGATATTAAAAGCATTATTATCAGCCCTGGAGATATCATATCAAAACAAGAGAAAAGCAATGTATTCACGGTTAGAATTCCTAGTTCTCTTGCTTATGTTACCATTAATGCTACGCCGTTAAACGAAGGTTCCAAGATATATGTTGATAATAAGGAGATTTATTCAAGCAATAACAAATCTGTTGGCTATTCAGTTCCTATCACAGATTTAAAGAAAAAGGAAATCACTCTAAAAGTTCTGTCTGCAAACGGACGTAAAACTAAAAGCTACACATTAAAATTTTTAAAAGAAGTAGAAGATTCAAACAACACTTTTGACAGTGTAGCCTTTTCGATTATTGGTGATTCGAGGCATAATGAACCAAAATTTCATTCAACTAATACTAAATGGGTTGATAATGAGACCTTTGAAATTCCTAAAGGTTCAACGGTGAAATATCTGCTTGAAAAAGCCTTGTCTCAAAAGTCCATTTCCTTTAAATCCATAAATGGTTCTTACATTAGTGAAATAAATGGGCTTGGTGAATTTGACAACGGTCCATTCTCCGGCTGGAAATACAAGGTTAATGGTGAGTTTGTTTTATATGAGGGCTATAGTGAGTATGTTTTAAAAGACGGAGATAATGTAGAATTTGTGTTTATAGATGATTATACTTTATAACAATCTTTCGTATATTTTTTTGATTACTTGACAAAATAAATATAAATATACGAAGGAGGCAAACATGACTAATAATAATGATTTTACAAGCAATGCATTGCCTATGATGGCAATGAAGGAAATTCCCGAGCCTTCTCCTAACGCCCAAGAAATCACCGCTCTTGTAAAAGATGGAGGTAAAGTAACAGGTTATCAGCTTTCAAACGGAAACGTTGTAGATAAAGAAGTTGGAGTTCAGCTTGCAAAAGAAGGCGGCATAAAAGGCGTTGGAGTTTCTGAACGTAACGGAAATGAATACCTTAAGTCCCTGCCAGACGGAAGCGAAAATAATAATTTAAGTAATCTTCCATCAATTTCAGAAGACACATTAACTTAATGATTAAATCAACAATAATTTGGGGCTGTTACGAAACAGCCCCTTTATTTTATATTGGCAAACCATTCCTGTTCTAGGGAATTTTGGAAGTAATGCAACACACAGACATATCTTTATACAGATGTTTAGATCAACCGTTTCATAAAGCTATTGAAATGATTATTAGTATAACCTTATGACTGATTATAGAGAGATTTTGGAGAATACTGATTTGCTACCTTCTGTATTGATGGTAATGGATACGATAATCATCCCTAATCAGTATAGCTGTAGCGGACCGAAACACGCGCCCTGCCCCACTACCTTCACTATGCTATACTTGTGTGTCAGAGCCCATAATTTAACTGAAAATCGTCTTACACAAACAACTTTGCTATGGCCGATTTGCAATTGAATTAGCTATAGTATGACAAATAAATTTGGAGCAAAATACATTGGAATATTAATACAAAATTAAAATATACAAGCTAGCTGATAAGGAGCTGGTCGAATTTTTCCTCGTTACAGCTCCTTCATAAAAATACTATTCTATTCTTCTTAAACGAATTAAAATCAAAACACCTAACAAAATTGTTATTACAATAACAACAACGTTAAAAACAGTTTTATAATCACCCTCCTCTTGCTTTTCCTCCTCATTATCGTAGTTAATTATATTAATTGTTGCTTTATCTAAGCTTTTTTTTAGAATTTCGTCTTTATACTTTGTAATGTCATAAATAGGAGCTGTCTTTGATTCATCAGCCCCAAACTCAAGGGTATAATGTTCATTCTTGTTTGCTTCAAAAACTACCTCATCCGCATAATACAGAACATCTAAGCCCTTAATAGCTATAGGCTTATCGTCGTTGTTGTCAATTGTGATAATATAATCTTCATCCATATTGAGCTGTCCATTAAGAGGTAATGTGGTATCTGAATAGGACATTTCATTCAATGTTAGGTTGTAAATTTCCTTGGACGTATCAGGTGCGTTTGCAGTTCGCTTAAACACCGTGTCAGTTTTAATTACAATTTCACATAATCTCAAGTTTTTTAATCCTTTAATATGTATATAGGTTGTTTTATCCTTTTCCTCTATGCTATAAGTTGGAGTTAGACTTTCAATAAAATAGTTAATTTCACTTTCTTTGACATTATAAACTAATTTAACATCATAGAACGATATTTTTTCAAGATTATTTGAAAGTTTAAATCTATAGTAACAATATTTTTGAGGTTTATTAAAATCAATGCTTAATTTCGATTTATCATCTATTGAATACAGTTTATCACTTTGAACAAACTCCCAATAGACATTATCATAGCTGCCATAAACTTCAATAACCTTTGCAAAGTTTCTGTCATCGGTTGAAACGTCGATTGAGTTTGCTACTATATCTCTTTCAAGCTGGTCAGTAACTTTATAGTCAAAATAGAAATTTTCGTCCTTAATGTATGAATTAATAAGCTCCATTTTAAATGTTTCTAAATTCTCATTCATCATTAAGAATCCAGAATTTATAAAATACGGTATTGTTTCTCCGTTGCTGTTTTTTACTAAAATGTCTGACAAATCACTATTTGCGTTATTATAGATTTCAGGTGTTAGTCTTACAGCCTTATATCTATTCTCACCGGTAACTTGGATTGTTGCAGTGTTTGCAAATACAGTAGTTGTTCCAAAACAAATCAGTAAAAACAAAACGCTAAATATTCTCTTGTTCATCAACAGAAACCTCCACTTTGAACTCCAAGCGTTTGCTAAAATATTGATATACAAAAGAAATTGCCAATAGAACGACACCCAAGGTAAAGTATGACATAACTTGATTTTCCTGTGTTAAGCTTGACAAGTCAAACAAGAACAGCTTAATAACAGACAGTATAGCCAACGCCAAGCCAAACCTCCGTATGAAAGAGTATCTTCTCAAAAATCCAAATATAATCCATGCAAGCGCCGCCAGCACATAGATTATACTAATCCAAGCACTTGAATAGGGCAATCTGTATTGAGTTACTAAATTTTGGGTTAGGATTAAAACAAAATAACCAGAAATCATAATGGGATACCACTCTATACTAATGTTAAAATCGGTTACTATGAATTTCATCAAATCACGTACCGCAAATACTGAGATCAAACCAATAATTATAAGAATAAGTGTACCTACCAGGTCGAAAACAATTATTTCAGATGTTGGTTGCTTAATAGGACTATAAATGGTATTAGTTATAAATAATCCAATTATGCCTGAAACATATTGAACAATAGATATTATTTTAGTTCCAAAGTCAGACAAGGCCTTATTTCGCGGCAATGTATAAGCAAGCAAAAATGTACCAACTATTGAAATTGCCGCAACTATATAATCTATTCTGTAGGTTTCGCCTGCCGATATCATGTTATAAAGCATAGTTCGTAATTTTCCTATAACATAAAGCATATATAGCCAAACATTAACAACTACAAAATATTTATATATATTAACAAATTTGTCTGTCATAATTCTTTTGTACATACAAGTACCCAAAATAATCAAACTTCCAATTGTAATAGAAAGATACTTATATGCAAACAGATAATCTGCTGTCATTAAGCAGTCTAAGATTAAAAAAGCCGATAAACACAATCCGCAAATTAAAAAACCTACACGCTTAAAAAGCTTATCATTTTTTAAAATCCCATATGTGGCAAGTGTAACACCCTCTATTAGCCAACCCAGTGACAACCAAGTCTGTCCTAGTTGGAGGGGTACAACAAGTATTACAAATGCAAACCCTGTTAAATAAAATAGAACTTTAATATTACGTTCTTCACCTTTAAAAATTTTCTCTATAAGTCGTCCTAGATATAAGTATATTGAAGCGAATGCTATAGCAAGCACACCGTTAAAATCTTGCAATCCAAATATCTTAAACACGTTATACATAATAAAGCTGCTGAAAAACGTGTTAATTGCAATTAGTACAACATCGTATATTTTGAAAGTTGTTTTTGTTTTATATGTACTGATGACTGGTATTAGAGTATAAATTAAAAATGCAAAAAGAACGTAAACAATAACAATTAGTTTTTCTATTATTGAAGAATTATGTCCAAAATTGTAACAAATATATACAGTACCTATAATATTTAATATTAGTCCTAGATACGATGATACACGCCATTTCTTCTTGAATGATATCATTATGGCAAGTAAATTAAGAGCAACAAAATATACCATAGCTCCGTAAACAATTATTATAGCTGAGCCAATAGAAAACATTGGCAAATAACCGCCTATTAGCGCGAAAGTCAGAATTATTTGTGAGTTATAGCGGTTTGACAATACAAATGCTACTGCTGTGATTAATATGCAAACTGCAATGGCTGGGTACATACCTAATATTTTTAACCCAAAATAGCTAGCAGCCAACGCAACGTATAAAACACCTACGCCTCCGGCAGTTATTCCTAAGGAGAAAATATTGGGCTTTTTCCTGTTGAGCAATTCTCCAGCAAGCAGCATTACACCACCTAAAACAAACATCAAAACGCCTTTTAGCGTGTCTGGAATTAAATCATAAGAATATCTTGTAGCTGTGATAGAGCCTATAATAATAAGAAGTATACCAATTGCGTTAAGCAAGTTAAGTCCAACAAGTCTTTCAAAATTATTCTTGTTAGCAACCGCAGTTAATTGTTCATCAGAAATTTGTTCTTTCTTAAGTGCTTCAATCTCTTCTTTCTCAGCGTCGGAAAAAGCCGCAGGTATATTAGCAGCGTTTTCTCTAGCAATAGTAAGCTTTTCGTCAAGTAGTGTATTTAACTCTTCAAGTTTTGCATAAATTTCATCCTTAGTATTGATGTTATTGTGCCTTAAAGTCGCTTTGATTTCTTCTATTCTTTTCTTAACTTTATTTTCAAGAACTGTTAGCTTATTTTTCTCTCCTTCAATATTTGACTTAAAGTAAATATTAATTTTTTTTGAAGTAATGTTTAAAATCTTAATCTTTTCATTATAAATTTGTTCGTACAACGCATTTTTAAGTCCCCTATTCTCATCTGCCAGTATTGAAAGCTTTTTCTTGACCTTTGCATGATCTGAACTTAATTTTTCAAGTTTATCCTTTAATTCCTCATTTTCTTTTGCTGTGTCACTATTTTCAATAATGTGACATTCAGCTTCTAACTTAATTAAAGTTTCTTTTTGTACATTTATTATATCTTTCAAATTATCAGCTGTACCCATGCTTTGTCACCTCAAATCTTGTTTTTTTGAGCAGATTAAACTTACAGCATTTATCATAATAATATAAATCAGTTACTTTTTATAATCCAATCACAGTAACAAAAAATTAGCAATTGAATTATTCTAGATTTTAAGGAAAAACATGACCATTCACCAAGCCAAGCTAAGCCTCATAATGAAGCTTTAATTGCCATTTTATGGACATCTTAATATAAATTATAATTCAACAAAAATTTTAGAAACCCTCTTTTTATTACTATTTAAATTAACCAAAACTAAATTAACATAGTAGGTAGTAATTTTTCAACTTATAATATTTTACCATAGAAACCATGATTGAGAATAACCGTCATTTAGCTCTATCTTCACAAAAAAACCTTTTATTATTCAAACAAACTGTTTTCATATTTGAATGTCAGAAAGCTCTAATGAAAAAAACAGTTAAACTCCAGCAAAAAACTATGTGGATAGCACTTAGAAGAATTGATAGGCAATTGATAAACAATATCTTAAATTTCTGATTTTTAATTGCATATACAACATAATATGTTGATGTGGCTATTACAGAAATAGACAATAAAGGAGGATAAAAAATTGTCACAGCTGGTACTTGAATTATCCATGTTACGCCAATACTTAATGCATATAATTTATAAATAATTATGAAGATAAAATTAATAGACGAAATCACAAACAAAAGAGCAGTTCTTTTTATAATTTTATCCACACTTCCCCCCCATAATAAATATTGTCTATTGATTATTATTTTCTAATATTTTTCTATCTTTTTCTACAGTAATAGATAATAGCCTTTGTATATAATTACCATACCAACTTCATAACCCAACTAACAACAAAAACATAACCCACATGGCACAGCATAAATATATCACTCAATATTATAAATAAAAACAATACCTATTGAACATTTAAGTAAAATTTTGTATAATTATACCGAAAAGTGTAGTATTTTGCAACAATTTATAGTTTTACACAAAAGATAAAAGGAGATGATTTTATGCAAGTTAACAGTGCTTTAAAAGAATTTTCACAGGAACTATGCAGAGATTCTAGCTTCTTTAAGAAAGTAATTGCTGTACTACTAATTGTAATACTAACCATTAGTCAATACCCCAAAACAGTTCATGCAGCATTTGTTCCTTCCCCTCAAACAGCGTACGCATTAGAGTTTATAAACAAATGCGATGGTCAGGTTTGGTTTTTAGAAGAAGTTGAAAAGCAGCTTAATATACAAGAACTGTCTATCAACACCATAAACTCAAGAGATGACCTTAACAAAATATTCACTTTTGGGTTTGCAGATAAAAATATAACAGGGAGAATACCTAGGGCAATTGGAGAGTTTAAAAATCTTAAATATTTATATCTAGGAAAAAACAATCTAAGCGGTTCTATACCTAGTGAAATGTTTAACTTAACAGAATTAATTGTAATTGATCTTTCAGAAAATAATCTAAGCGGTCAGTTATCCTCAAGTTTTTCTGTTTTCTCAAAACTAGAGAGCCTTCTGCTTTGGAATAATAGATTTTCTGGAGTAATACCAAAAGAAATAGGAACTTTAAGTAAACTAAAAAACCTTGATCTTTCAAATAATTCACTGTCTGGTGCTATCCCCGGTGAAATAACGCAACTTACAAACATCACATTGCTTTCGCTGTCACAAAATCAACTAACAAGTAGTATCCCTAGTAATATAGGCAATCTAACAAACCTTAAAGTATTATTGCTCTGGAGTAATAGACTTAGTGGCACTATACCTAATTCAATAACCGCTTTAAGCAACCTACAGGTAATGGACCTATCAGATAATAATTTTTCTGGCGATGCCTTTCCAAGCGGATTTGCTAACCTTAATGGCCTCAAAAGATTGTCCATTGCAAAAAACTCTCTTTCAGGATCTATTCCTGCTAATATTGGGAACTTAACTAATCTTGAAATATTTGAAATGTCAAATAATATTATTGCAGGCGAAATACCAGCAAGCATAGGCAGCCTAGCCAAACTAAAAGACTTATTACTAGATAATAATAAATTAACCGGAAAGATACCAGACGCTTTTTCAACACTGGTTAATCTTAAGAGGGTTACTATTAATAATAATTATCTTGTTGGCGACTTACCCCAAAGTCTTAGGAGGAAATACCCAATAACAGCAATTGA
This sequence comes from uncultured Eubacteriales bacterium, assembly GCA_964611655.1. GTDB lineage: Bacteria > Bacillota > Clostridia > Lachnospirales > CAZTAY01 > CAZTAY01. The sequence goes on along the minus strand of CAZTAY010000049.1, from coordinate 4,546 downwards.
TGCATCTTCTAATTACTTAGCAGGTTCTAATATATCCTCAATTAATAGCAACCAAGACAACTTTGTAGACTGGCGTAATAACTTACAAAACCAAATGTACATACCTCCTTATTACAAAATGGAAGTAGGCAATACTGTAAATGTATATGACCTGTTTGAAGTTAGGGATGCCAGCAAAGGAACAACTAAAAATAAAGAAAAACTGACTGTCAACGACTACATTTGCACAATAACTAACCCACCAATCAACATTAACGAACTAATCACATTTACCACAGACGCTACAGGATTTCACATCAGAGTATTAAAAGATATTCCCTATGAAGAAGCCATAGAGTTTGAGCTTAAAATAAAAGAAAACGTAGGTTCATCATACTCAAAAACAAACTTTAGAATAAATACCGAGAAAACAACAGAAAAGAACGACTGGACAACTGGCGGCAACCCTCCAGGAGGTGCTCCAGGCCCCGGTGGAGCTATGGGAAGACCTGCTCCCGCTGAAGAAGAATTGCTTGAAGAAACACCAGAAGTTCCAGATGAAGATTTTCCTGAATTAAGCAGCTGGGATAGTGACATTACTGAATATGTTCATGATGCATACCTTTTTGGTTATTCTGATAACACAGTCAAACCAAATGGATTTATTACTAGAGAAGAAGCAACAGCCATCATCTATAGAATAATGGACGACGAAGAGAAAGAAACATTTGAAAAATCAGAAAGTCCTCTGCTTGATATGGTAAATGATAGATGGTCATACAAGGCAGTAACTTATCTTAATCACAAAGGCATAGTTGAAGGATATACAGATGGAAACTTCAAACCCTCCAAGGCTATTACAAGGGCAGAGTTTGCAAGGATTATTTCAGATTATATTAAGTTGTCTGATGAAGGTGAAGATATCTTTTCGGATGTTGACAAGCACTGGGCAAGTAAACATATTAGAAAAGTACATAAAGCTGGCATTATGTCAGGGTATCCGGACGGATCATTTAACCCTAATCAGAATATCACCAGAGCTGAAGTTGTATCAACTATTAACAGAATACTAGACAGAAAACCTGACATACAACTTATTGAAAACTTAGACCCAACATATGTGGATTTGGATAAAACTCACTGGGCATATGTTGATATCATTGAAGCAACCATAACACACAAATTCCGCATAACCAAGGAAGGAGAAGAAGAATGGACAAGCATAAAACAGGTATAAAAGCATTCAAGCAGTTCGTAGCGATATTAGTAATCTTTAGCATGGTAATACAATACTTCCCTGCAATAACTCTTGCAAGTAATATAAAAAGATATATAAGTATGCGAATATTAGATGAAGATAATAAATTTTGGGATGAAGTAACAACCACCACACAAAACCCTGCTTTCTTTGGAACAAGGATAATAAATCAAACAAACTTAGGGCTTAAATTTACAGTGCAGTATACACAATATTATGATGTTGTGTTATACAAGCTAAAAGATACCCCTGAATTCAATTACAAGAAAACAACAGACATTGGAAGCTTTGAATCCGACAATTCAATATTAACCAGATATGCTGGAGGTCTTGCCAGAGAAACAACTACCAGCGACGGTAGTGGTTTTAGGTGGTTTATTCAAAACTCGTCTGTTGACCCTAGAGGAGAAAGGATTGGTAAACTTATACTAAAAGATGTTAATGGAAATGAGTTTACTGCAAGCCATATCCTGCTAAAAGGTGTAGACGGTATCTTGCCCCACGGTGGTGTGGAAGTGGTAGATCCCTCGGAATCCATGCTAGATGAGCTGGATGTTATAGCACCATTTAGCGCATTAGCTCCAAGAAATAATTTAATGGGTGAACAGGAATTAATCTCTCCTGATTTTATAGACGGTATAAAAACCCCCGGACCTATAGATATTTTAGAATATGAGGAAAAAGTAGCAGAGATTATTTCCATTACATATCCTGACAAAACAGGAAATATGTCTACAGAGCAAGAAGAAAAAAACCAAGAGGTGGAAGAAGAACAAGAAAATGCTGAAACAACTGAAACAGATGAAGAAATAGAAGAGCCTGAAGAAAATACGGATGGAACTACAGGAGACACAGAAGGCTCAAAAGAAGAAACTACAGAAGAAACTACTAACGAAAACTCTGGTGACGGCGAATCTCAAAGTGAAGGAGATGCTTCTGTTGATTCAGAAATAGGAACAAAGCTTCTAAAATTGAAACCTCAAAGACCTAAAACAGCCATTTCCAATGAATCATTTATTGATAGCACGGGAAGTGAAACAGAACAATCTGATGGGGAAGAATCAGAGGAAAAAGAAGCCGACAGCAACACACAAGACAAGGATTTGTCAGATGATGCACTGCCGGATGTGCCTGATAATGTCAAAATAGTAAACCGTGCCCTTTATGAAGAGCTGCAAATGAGGCTTTTAAGTGGTCTTGGTTACGATCATAGTGAAGACGACGAATCCTTGAACGTTTTTTTCTGGGACGGAAAGGTTGAGGGCAGAGAGCTTTCAAGTATCGATTGCAACGACTACTTAATAGCCTTTGAGCCAAAGGGGATTACTGCAAAATACGAAACAGGCAATGATGCTGACGGTAATCCTATTTATTCCAATAAACATACTAACTGGGCAGAGGCTTATAATTCTTTTGTAATTTTAAACATAGACTTTGCACGTTCTCCTTATCAGCCCGGTGAGTGCGAAATATTTGAGTTTTCAAAAGACCCTGTAAATGCCTTAAGTGGAAACTTTATCTGGAAGTACACGGACATAATAAATTCAAACGGTGATAATATTGCTGCCCCTGAACTGGAAGGCTTAAACCAGCAAAGAATACCCCTTGAGTTTACAAGGTATTATAACAATCAAGCTGAATACGACAGTAACATGGGTTATGGCTTTAGAATGGGTTTTGAGTACACCCTTATTGACAGTATGCATACCATTACCCTTAGAGAGCCAAGCGGACTGGAAACCGTTTTTGTAAAAGACGGTAACGTGAACATAAAATCTCCTATAGGCTCAAACTATTCACTGCTTAGAACCGGTTCCGGATACATCCTGTATAAAAATGACAGGATAGTTGAGTTTGACGCTTCCGGAAACGGCGTAAAGATTTGTAATGCAAAGGGAACTGCTCAAATAGTAGTAACTTATTCAGGCAAAAAAATAACCAAGGTCGAAAACACCCAACTAGAAATGGGCGTATTTAACATCTCTTATAACGGCCCATACATCAGCAAGGTTACGGACAACGCCAACAGAGAACTTACATTCTCATATGACGGTGATAAACTCATTTCCGTTAAAAACTCTGATGGAAACGAAATACAGTATAAATATGAAGATCCCTTGGATGAACATAATATTACACAAATCATTGACTTTGAGGGAAAAGCATATGTCACCAATGAGTATGACAATAAGGACAGGGTCATAAAGCAGGATCTACTTGACAATGGCACTTCAACCTTTGCATACGATGTAACAAACAGAAAGAACACTATCAAAGATTTTGAAGATAATTACACAACATATACATATGACATGTACAACAGAATCATAAAAATCGAAGATAGCTGTGGTGGAACAACAGAAAGAACCTATGTAAAAAATCTACTAACCTCTGAACAATATACAAATACCACAGTAGGTGCAGAAGAAGATAAGTTAACTGAATTTAAATATGACGCAAAAGGTAATTTAATAGAAGAGATTATAACCTCTAACGGAAATAGCGCATCCTATAAATATGAATACAACAACTATAACCAACTGACTAAAAAGACAGACCTAAACGGTAATGTAACAGCTCAGTATGAGTATGACGACAAGGGTTATCTAAAAACCGTAATCGATGGAGAAAACAACGGCTCAACCTATACCTTTGACGGTAATGGAAACTTGTTGTCCCTTAAGAACAGAGAAAACGAAACCACAGCGTATACCTATGACAACAAAGGCAACTGTATCATGATAAAAGACCCTCTAGGCAAAGTAACAAAGCTTGAATATGACGAAGCAGGAAGGCTTTCAAAGATAACTACCCCTGAAGGGTCTTTTGAAGAATATGAATACACCACAAACGGCAGCCTTAAATCAATAACTGACAACGAGGGTAATAAAGAAACCTACGAAACAGACAAAAACGGAAGGGTTACAAAGGTCACGGACAAAAACGGTAACTCATCAACAACGGAATACGACAGTCTGGGTAGCCCTATTCTGGAGAAAGATGCCGAAGGCAACAAAACCGCATATGAGTATGACAAGAACTTTAATCTAACCAAGATCACAGATGCAGCAGGAAATGAGTCTTCATTTAAGTATGACGAACTCTCACAAATGACAGAAATAAAGGATGCAAGAGGTGGAGTACAAAAGCTGGAGTATGGCAAGCTGGGCAAAGTAACCGCAATAACCGATGCCGAAAACAACAAAACCACCTACGAATACGACTTCCTGGGTCGAGTTAATGTTATAGAAGACGCCAGAGGCTCAAAAAGAGAAATGACCTATGACAACATGGGTAATCTCCTAAGAG
>CAZTAY010000048.1:0-17619 GCA_964611655.1 uncultured Eubacteriales bacterium | reverse complement strand
GAAAACAAAGCAATAAAGCTTTATGAGAAATTAGGTTATCTTTTTATAATATCTTTTTGTACATGTTTTGTTGGCTATTAAAAGAATAACCTAATTTCTCATAAAGCTTTATTGCTTTGTTTTCTTGTGAAACATCCAAGAATATTTTCTTAATCTTGTTTCTGTATTCATGTTCAATAAATTCAAAAAACTTTTTCCCATAGCCTAAGCCCCTATGTTTCTTAAAAATAAACAATTCATCAACCCACAGAGTTAAGCCTCCTGACTCGTTATAGTAGGCAAATGTCAAAATACTATAGCCTATTATTTCTTCATTTTTTAATAATAGAATTCCTCTTAAATATGGCTTTCTTTGTATACAAAGATTAAAAGTGTTTCTTGCATAGCTAATTGGGATTTCTTCACTAACTGCATCAGATGAATAAAAAATACTGGTCATTTCTAAATATTTGTTTAAGTCATCTGGTTTAAAATCACGGAATTTAATTATCTCATTAGTTAGCATAATTCACACCTTTATATAACGTCTAAATTATAATTTTTATAAACAGTATAAATAGAAAATACTATAAATGCAACAACTAACCACTTATAATGTATTAATTAGTTTACAAGTTAAAATAATATAATCGTATAAAGATATACAGATAATGCTAAGAGTAAATATATTTTTTGTAAAACTACCCAAGAGGAAGTTTAGCACTAGGGTGAAATATGTAAAAACTGTAATGAAATTTCTGTGTTTGCAACTGCATCTATAATAGCTTTACCTCAACACTAATATGTTAATGTACCCTCTGTTATTTTCACTTCTCCTAATCAACCTTATCCGGTGAGCCAGGCATAAAAAATATAACACTTTATGCTCATTAACTGGAAAGTAATTCAGTGTTCTTTAAGTTTATATTGAGTATTTAGTAAAGAATTATTATAACCTACTTTGAAAAACATATGGTATAAACATACCTATCATGATAAATGACTCGTTAGTTCTAACTACTAACTCCTGAATGATCATTCATTCTGCCGAAAATGTTTTCACCTCTTTAGATTGTTCCAAAACCCAACTCTCTGCAACGGTCTGACATCCTTTATTCTCCAGTCATAATCCAGCTGACGCATTTGTTTTTGCCTTGCTAAATCTGCTTTAATCTGCCTAGTACGTTTTCTTCATAATCAACTACATCTAATCTAAATCTAATATAAATTGAAATACTGAATATACGAAATAGTGCAGCTTTAATTCACTCTACCAATGGTTTATATTACCAAATCTACTTAAGGTTGATTGAATTTCAAGCTTTTCTTTGGTATTCTATATACGATGAAAGGATGTGACATAGATGAAAAACGATAATATGGCATCATTTATTTGCGAACTTAGGAAGTCAAAGAATCTGACACAAAAACAGTTAGCTGAACAGCTTAATATTACGGACAAGGCTGTATCAAAATGGGAAAGGGGGTTGGGTTATCCAGACATTACAATTCTCGCTAAATTATCTGAGATACTAGGTGTCACAACTAACGAGTTATTAAATGGAAAGAAAGAGGATAATTTAATACCAACATCAGATATACTGATTGAAAACACCTTAAAATATGCTGATAAGGTTTCTTCAAACAAAATCAAAACTTCACGCAAAGTCATAGAAATTCTCTTTACATCATCATGTATTCTAGCAATACTAATTTGCTTCGTTTGTGATCTTTCTATAGGGAAAAAACTGTCTTGGTCGTTATATCCTTTTGGATGTATCACATTTGCATGGCTAATTATAATACAGCTTATTCATTTTGAAAAAAAGAAGATTCGGGCTGCCCTTGTATCACTTACTGTATTAATTATTCCTTTTCTTTTTTATATTGAAAGAATTATAAACACTACTGAGTTAATTCTAAAAATAGGCTCTCCTATAGCATTAGTGTCGCTTATATATTTTTGGGTCATGTATCTATTGTTTACTAAAACTAGTATTAACAGATGGTATTTAACATCAATTTCTTTAATCCTTTTAATCCCTCTGAAGCTAGTAATTAACTTGATTTTAGCTATAATCATTTCCCCATTTAGTTTAAATACTTGGGATGTTCTTGCAATCAGTGTAATAGCATTTATTTCATTTATTTTATGTTTGGTTGGTTATTTAATTAGATTCAAATGTTATAGATTTAATGATTAATTTGCAAAAAGTACCCCTATTATCGGTATTATTAGCACACTGGCATGATTGAGGATAAATAGATTCAGGAAAAAAAGGTTCAAGGACTTGCTCTAATGTTTACCTCACCTTAATCTGATATTCTAAATTTTTGTAGAAATTTTCCATAACTATTTTGTAATTCATTAACTATTAACCTGTTTATAGCTGACGGCCTTAAAATCACAAACAGTATAACAAGTAAGTGCTTATTACAACAGATTACAAAACTATATTCCATCATGATAGATTAGATTTTACTACATACAAGAATAAAGAACAGTTTTTAATTACAAGACCCTAGAAATATATCATAAAAACAGCTTATATCTTATTATGTTTAGATATAAGCTGTTTTTTTTATTTGCTATACTTAGGTGTTGACAAGTATCTCTCTCCCGTATCGGGAAGTAATACGATTATATTTTTTTTATCGTTTTCTTTTTCCTTTGCAAGAGTAGTGGCAGCGCAAAGTGCCGCTCCAGATGATATTCCTGTTAATATTCCTTCTGTTTTTGCCAATTCTCTTGCATAAGCAAATGCATCGTCATTTTCAACAGTAATAATCTGATCATAAACTTTTGTTTTAAGTATTTCTGGAACAAACCCTGCACCAATACCTTGAATTTCGTGAGGCCCTTTTTTGCCCTCTGATAGCATAGGTGAACCGCTTGGCTCTACAGCAACAATTTTTATTTCAGGTTTTTTTGATTTTAAATACTCGCCTACCCCTGTCAATGTTCCGCCCGTTCCCACACAACAGACAAAAATATCGACATTGCCATCCGTATCATTCCAGATTTCTGGTCCTGTTGTCAGTCTGTGAATTTTAGGATTATCTGGGTTTGTGAATTGACTTGGCATAAAACTATTGTTAATTTCCCCTACCAATTGTTCAGCCTTTTCAATTGCCCCTGCCATTCCTTTTGCACCTTCTGTTAGGACTATTTCTGCGCCATAAGCCTTTAGCAGATTCCTACGTTCAATGCTCATTGTTTCAGGCATTGTTAATATTATTCTATATCCTCTGTATGCAGAGATTGCAGCAAGCCCTATACCCGTATTTCCGCTAGTAGGCTCAATTATAACCGTTTCTTCATTGATAATTCCTGCTTCCCTTGCATTGTCCAACATAGACCTTGCAACTCTGTCTTTAACACTACCGGCTGGATTAAAATACTCTAATTTAACAAGTATATTAGAATATAGTTCTTGCTTTTCCTTAAAACGAGAAATTTCCAATAGAGGTGTCCTACCAATAAGCTCTTCAATGTTTTTATAGATTTTCATTAAAACTACCCCTTTACTTTATTAAAGGCATTGTCTAAATCAAAAATTATATCCTCAATATGCTCCGTTCCTATAGACAATCTTATAGTATTTGGTTTTATTCCTGACTCTAAAAGTTCTGCATCTGTCATTTGAGAATGAGTTGTTGAAGCAGGATGTATTACAAGGCTTTTTACATCTGCAACATTTGCCAGCAATGAGAAAATTTCAAGGCTATCTATGAATTTCTTTGCAGTATCAGCTCCTCCTTTAATTTCAAATGTAAATATTGAGCCTCCTCCGTTAGGGAAATATTCATTGTATAATGAATTATCTATACGGCTTGGAATCGAAGGATGATTTACACTTTCAACAAGCGGATGATTATTTAAAAAATTAATAACCTTAAGAGCATTTGATACATGTCTTTCCACTCTCAAAGATAAGGTTTCGATTCCCTGCAAAAACAAGAAAGAATGAAAAGGACTTAATGTAGCACCTGTATCTCTCATAAGTGTGGTGCGGATTTTAGCTAAGTAAGCAATATTTCCTACTGCTTCAGTGAAAACAACTCCATGATAACTTGGATTAGGTTTTGACAGACCTGGAAACTTCTCATTTTGCGCCCAATTAAATTTACCGCTGTCAACTATAATACCACCTATAACCGTTCCATGACCACCAATGAACTTTGTTGCGCTGTGAATAACAACATCAGCTCCATATTCAATTGGTCTGATAAGATACGGTGTTGCAAAGGTATTATCAACAATCACTGGTATTCCATTTTTGTGGGCAATTTCGGCAACCTTTCTTATATCAGTAACATTTGAATTAGGGTTGCCTAAAGTTTCAAAAAAAATAGCTTTAGTATTAGGTCTTATGGATCCTTCAATATTATCAGGGTTTGAAAAATCTATAAAAGTTGTATCAATTCCAAATTCTGTTAATGTATTGCAAAATAAGTTGTAAGTTCCACCATATATGGTATTTGCAGAAATAATATGATCCCCGGCTCTGGCTATATTCATTACAGCATAAGTAATTGCCGCAGCTCCTGATGCAGTGGCAATTGCTGCTACTCCCCCTTCAAGCGCAGCTATTCTTTGCTCGAATATGTCAGAAGTGGGATTCATCAACCTTGTATAAATATTACCTCCTTCTGTAAGAGAAAAGCGACCTTGCGCCTGCTCACAGTCTTTAAATACATATGAAGTTGTTGCGTAAATAGGAACAGCCCTAGAATCCGTTGCTATATCAGGTTGTTCTTGGCCAACATGTAATTGTAATGTTTCAAATTTAAGTTTTCTAGTATCAGACATAGTTTTCCTCCAAAATCGTTCAAGTGTTAATCATACAGGATTAGTATGATTATATTTGTAAGTCAACCTGTTGTCAATAAAAATTTTATATATAGTAAATAATTAATTTCAACGTTTAGTTTTATTTAGCCTTCAAGACATATATCCTACCAAGAATTGTTAAACTTTTAGATTATATAGTTCTCTGCTTTATTATTTAACAAATCCGTAAGACTAACACTATCAACATATTCCCTAATAACAGAATTAAGACCTTCCCAAAAAGGCAATGTTAAGCAATGTTCGCATCTTGGGCATTGATTTTCCTCATCCTCTAAACATGCAACCGGTGCTAAAGATCCTTCAATAGTTCTTAATATCTCGCCTACTTTATACTGTTCTGGAGGTTTTGCAAGTTTATAGCCACCTCCATTACCCCTTAGGCTTTTCAAAAAACCAGCTTTGCTTAACTGTGAAATTATTTGTTCTAAATATTTAACCGTAATATCTTGTCTTTCTGCTATTTCTTTAACAGGAATAAATTCATCACGCTTATTCTGTGCAAGGTCTAACATTACTCGTAACGCATAACGACCTTTAGTGGAAATTTTCATAGTATATTCCCCCTTATTCTACTATTATACAATAGGATTTGTAGGGTTTCAAGGCTGATAAAGATTTAAATTTACGAATTCAAATAAAAAACCCCTGAATATACGTTTCAGAGGTTTTTTTATAGGGGGAAGAAGTAGAATGTTATTGTTACAGCGTTCTCGCCTACGCTATAACTATTGGGGGCAAATAACATCCCTATTGCTATTGTTGACAATTAAATTATTTTTATACATCAGTGGTATTAGATTTCTTCTTTTTAATAATGTTTACTTTCTTTTTTGTCTTTATATCATCAGCATTATCTTTTGCCAACCTCTTGTTCCATAACCTAACTTTTCGTCTCGTTTTAAAATTAGTCTTAGGTTTCGATTTAGATTTGCTTTTTATTCTTCCATATGTTTTTATTGCCTTTTTCTTTTGAGAACGCATTAGCTTAATAAATAAATTTTTGAATATATTTAAAGGCTTCGAGATAAAACCTACTAATAAAGCAAGAGGCGCAAGTATTATTCCAAATATAAAATGTACAACCTTACATAAAAAAGCATAAATCTGCATTGATGCTTTCATAAAAAGTTTACTTAGTGAGTTAAAGTATAGTATGATCCCTATGAAAGCTCCTACGATACAGTAAAATCTTATTTCACCGTTATTATTGTAATACAAGAATATAAAGCTTACAGTTAAAGCAAACATCCAGTAAAGTAAGTCTTCAATATGTATAAAAATAGTTTTATGTTTTACTATTTTACGAAATACCCTTAAGATGTCAAATACAAATCCGAAAAAAAATCCCAATATAATAATGTTAATAAAAAGTGAGGCTTGACTCATAGCAGAAAGAATCAACCGATTCACCTCACTTAAATAACTTTCCTAAAAAAGCAATGCCTTTACCTTTGCTGTAAGTAACCTCTTCTTCATATGTAAGGCTGTCAATTTCACCATCAATATTAAGCTCACCGTTTTCAAGACTTAATTTGTTCACATGAAGATTTCTGCCTCTTATTATTAACATACCCATATCAGTTTCAGCAACAATGCTCTCTTCATCAAAGGATACCACATCTATTACACCGGTTATTTTCAAGCGCTCTCTTTGTTCAAGCGACACAGTATGTTTTTGATAGCTGCTTCTTTTCTCTTCAGGCATATTAATCCCCTCTCATATGCAATACGCTTTGCAAAATATACTTCACAATAATTATATAAAAGCTATGAGGAGGATATGCCTATTATTTTAATGATTGTACCAAAATATCAGTTTAAACTTCTATACATATATTGTGCATTTTCTTTGCCTACTTGTTCTTTTAAGTCAAGAACCTCAACCTTTGTAACATTGCTTCCAAACTTAATTTCAATGATATCTCCTATTTTAACAATATAGCCGGCCTTTGCTTCTTTTCCGTTTACAATTACTCTACCCGCATCACATGCGTCATTTGCGATTGTACGTCTTTTAATCAGACGAGAAGCTTTTAGATATTTATCAAGTCTCAATGTTTTTCCTCCATTTCATTTTTAACAACGGTATATTAAAATATTCCTGCCGCATTGCAACAGGAATATTAGATGTAGTTTAATTGATTTCTTTAAAAAGGTTAACCATTTCTATTGCAGCTAAAGCACAGTCATAGCCTTTGTTTCCAACTTTTGTTCCTGCTCTTTCAATTGCTTGTTCTAAATTGTCAGTTGTTAAAATACCAAACATGACAGGAACTTCTGTTTGAAGGGATACGCTTGCTATGCCTTTGGTTACTTCATTGCAAACAAAATCATAATGGTCTGTGCTACCCTTTATAACAGCACCAAGACAAATTATTGCATCGTATTTTTTTGTTTTAGCAACCTTTAATGCAGTAAGAGGTATTTCAAATGCCCCAGGAGTCCATAATAGTTCTATGTCTTCTTCATTGACATTGTGTCTTTTAAGTCCATCAAGTGCGCCGTCAATTAATTTTGATACAATAAATTCGTTGAATCTGGCAGCTATAATACCAATCTTAATACCGTCAGCTACCAATTTTCCTTCATATTTTTTCATTTCCCTAACTCCTTAATTAAATATTTTAAGTAAGTTCGACGTAGTCGAACCAGCCTTACACCTCATCTGAGTCTCTTAGAAAGCATTATTAAAAGATAATGCTTTTGTTACTGTTCCTTATTAGTAATTGTTAATTGGTGTCCCATTTTTTCTTGCTTGGTTTTTAAATATTTATAATCATATTCCGTTGGTTCAATCTGGATTGGCACCCTATCGGAAATTTCAAGTCCGTAGTCAGAAAGGCTATAAACTTTGTGAGGGTTATTGGTGAGCAATTTTAATGATTTAATCCCTAGATCTCTTAAGATTTGAGCTCCAATATGATATTCCCTTAAATCATCCTCAAACCCAAGGGCTCTGTTTGCCTGAACAGTGTCAAGTCCTTCGTCTTGCAGTGCATAAGCTCTCAATTTATTTATAAGTCCTATTCCCCTGCCTTCCTGACGCATATAGAGCATTACTCCTCTGCCCTCTTTTTCTATCTGTTTCATAGCACTATCAAACTGATCACCACAATCACATCTTAGAGAACCAAAACAATCGCCTGTTAAACATTCAGAGTGAACCCTGCAAAGAACGTCTGAACCATCTCCAAGTTCACCTTTTACAAGAGCAATATGATGTTCCCCATTTATTTTATTAACATAACCGTAAGCAGTAAATGTTCCATATCTGGTTGGCATTGTTGTTGACGTAACTCTTGTTACAAGTTTTTCATGCTTCTTTCTGTAGCTTTGAAGGTCTTTTATTGTAATAAACTTTAGATTATGTTCTTTAGATAACTTAATTAAGTCATCTTGTCTCATCATTGTTCCATCTTCTTTCATGATTTCACAACAAAGACCACATTCTTTAAGACCAGCAAGACGCATTAGATCAACCGTTGCTTCTGTGTGACCATTACGTTCAAGCACGCCGTTCTTTTTTGCTAGCAATGGGAACATATGACCAGGTCTTCTAAAATCCTCTGGTTTAACAAAATCATCAGTACACGCAATTGCAGTAATCGAGCGTTCCAGAGCTGAAATTCCTGTTGTTGTACTTATATGGTCAATAGAAACTGTAAATGCAGTTGCATGGTTATCTGTGTTGTTCTCCACCATTTGCGGTATACGTAGATTTTGGATTAATTCTTCACTCATAGGCATACATATAAGTCCCTTGCCGTGAGTAGCCATGAAATTGATGTTTTCAGGTGATGCAAATTCAGCAGCGCAAATAAAATCACCTTCATTTTCACGATCCTCATCGTCTACTACTAAAATGATTTTGCCATCCTTAATATCCTGTATGGCATCCTCAATTGTATCAAATTTAAACATATTCTCTACTCCTTAAATACAGCTATTTAATTTTATTTTAAGCTAAAAGCCGTTTTTTATTAAAAAATCCATAGTTATATTACTTTTTATTTGTTGGTCAGAATCTGAACCTACTTTTAGCAGCCTTTCCACGTATTTTCCGATTATGTCATTTTCTAGGTTAACCAGCTGGCCAATAGGTTTTTGAGGAAATATGGTATGCCCTGCCGTATGAGGTATAAGCGAAACACTAAAACTGTCATCCTGCAAATCTGCAATTGTAAGACTAACACCATCAATAGCAATTGATCCTTTTTGAACGATGTATTTAATAATTTCCTTAGGTGCGCTAATAGTAATCCAAATTGCATTATCGTCTCTTTTTTTGTTTATAATCGTCCCAACCCCGTCAATATGACCTGAGACTATGTGTCCTCCAAACCTTCCATAAGCAGGCATTGCCCTTTCAAGGTTAACGGGACTTCCGGATGATAATAAAGACAATGAACTTCTATTTAGTGTTTCATGCATTACGTCAGCCGTAAAAGTGTTATTTGTAAATGAGCTTACAGTCAAACATACTCCGTTTACCGCAATACTGTCGCCTAAATTGACATCTTCCATTATCTTCTCACATGCAATAGTCAGCACAGCAGAAGATGCTCCTTTTTTAACGGAAATAATCTTCCCGATTTCTTCAACAATCCCGGTAAACACTATAGTCCATCTCCATTTCCAACATTATATCCTCTCCGAAATTTCTTATTCCTTTGCAAACCGACCTAAAGGCATTATTAGGATCATCAAGTCCCATGCCTGCAACAGGAGTTTTAGCTGTTCTTCCGCCTAGTATTTTAGGGGCGATAAAAACGTAAGCCTTTTGCACTAATTTTTCTTTAAGCATACTATAATTCATTTCTGCTCCGCCCTCTAGCAGTATACTGTCTATTTTAAGTGCAGCTAAATGTTTCATTAGCTCTTTTAAATTTAATCCAGTCTCTGATTCCGGCAAAGAAATTATATTACAGCCTAAGTTATTTAGTTCAATTGCCTTCTTAGAATCAGGGCTTAGAACAGTTGCTATAAAGGTTGGTATCTCATCAGCAGTTTGTACTATTTTTGATGTAATAGGAATTTGCAAATTTGTATCACAAATAATCCTATATGGGTTTTTTAATCCGTCAATCCTGCATGTTAGCTCCGGATCATCTGCCAAAACTGTTCCGATACCTACCATAATGCCCATATATCTATGTCTTAGTTCATGAACAAAATGTCTTGATTCCTCTCCTGAAATCCATTTGGATTTTCCACTTGAAGAAGCAATTTTTCCATCAAGAGTCATAGCATATTTTAATACAACAAAGGGCAAGCCAGTTTTTACATAATGAAAAAACACTTCATTCATGCGTAGACATTCTTCTTCCAATACGCCAGTAGTTACACTGATTCCATGTTCATTTAAAATATTGATCCCTTTTCCGTTTACCAGCGGATTAGGATCCATTGCACCTACTACTACCCTTTTTATTCCGTTTTCAATAATTGCTTCAGTACATGGCGGAGTTTTACCATAATGACAACAAGGCTCTAATGTAACATAGATTGTAGCGCCTTCTATAGGTTCAGTTGCATTTTTTATGGCATTACGTTCAGCATGTAGCTCACCATATCGTTCATGAAAACCTTTTGCAATAACTTGTCCGTCTTTAACGATAACAGAGCCTACCAGTGGGTTTGGATTTACATAACCTGAACCCTTCTCAGCCATATCTAAAGCCATTCGCATATATTTTTCATCTTCAGGGCTAATTCGAATTTGCATATTAATCACCACCCCTGTATATTGTTAGATTTTTGAAAACATTTGTAATCTTTGCTCTGCCTTTAACCTGCATTAAGCTTAGAGTACACTAAACCAAGAAAATAAAAGACCCTGAATAATTATTCAGGGTGGAAAAAGCAAGGCTTTTGCATAACAATTAAGCATTACAACAACGCTCAAAAATGTGCAATCAAAGTCCGCTCTAATCTTCTTCCATCCAGACTATACTGTCGGCTTCGGAATTTCACCGAATCAACCGTTAGGTTCGTGGGCTTTAACCACCGGTAGGGACTTTCACCCTGCCCTGAAGATATATAGCTTGTCCTGTTAAACAGGAATTTTTAATTGGTACAGAGTGATTATAATCAAATTATAGGAAGTTGTCAAGATTTCAAATTTTAGGTCGTTTGGTATATTATATAGCAAGATAATATGTTGTCTAGATCGAATCTAAAATTTTATTAATCCTATACTATCATCTATTCCACTCCAAGTAATCAAATAGAATTCTTTTATGCCTTGTTCATTTACAAAAGAAATCCCTCTAGCAGGAATTCCTTCTGCAATTATTGTTGACACTACAATCGGCACTTCAGGTGTCCATTCATCAATAGAAAACAGGATATCTTTTTGGTAAAATTCAAACTCACCATCAATTTCTTTATAACCAACATTAAAGAAATTAAAATCCTTATATGCTTTATTTGTTATAAAAACTACTTTGCTTTGGTTTGCATCTAAAATTTTCTCATTTACTGAATTATATTTTTCTAAAAGTTCGTCACTAAAGTAGCCATAACTAATGTCACCAAAATAAGTCAAGCCTAAACCATTTTTATCTTCTTGAGCTGTTAACTTATCCTCTATATAAGCCGTGTTATTATCAGGATTCCAAGTTACCTCTTTTCCTAAAACCTCGGCTGTAGCTCTTAATGGGATATAAGTTGTGCCATTGTAAAGCAAAGTTTCTTTGTCGATTTTTTCTCCATTTACCACTAAAGAAACCTTATTAAAAATAGCTACAATATTTTCAGCCTGTTCTGCAAAAACAGAAATTGTGCTTATTAACATAACAGTGCAAATACAGCCTAAAGTAAAAAAGTATAACTTTTTCAAACTTATCCCTCCATTTATGACTTCAAGTAACTATTTGCTTTCTATAATGTTCATTAGGTTTTGTATATCTTTATAAATTAATCCTTGCATACTATCTTTATATCTCAAATAATCAATATTAAGAATTTTCTCCTTAATTATATTGCATAATTCACCTTTATATATAACAA
This sequence comes from uncultured Eubacteriales bacterium, assembly GCA_964611655.1. Taxonomy (GTDB): domain Bacteria; phylum Bacillota; class Clostridia; order Lachnospirales; family CAZTAY01; genus CAZTAY01. The sequence goes on along the minus strand of CAZTAY010000048.1, from coordinate 5,774 downwards.
CATCTTTTAATGCACTTAAAGCTTGTCTTACAGCAGTGGGCTTTTCATCATTTAGTATAATTAAAACTTTATTAATGCTATTGTTAATTAAATTTTCTATACCCCATTTAGATTGTTTACATAACAATCTAAACCCTCTAACCCTAATAACATATTTTTCGCTGCTGACCATATCAATAAATTGATTTATGTATGGATACAGAATATTAGAATTATTTGAAAGCAATTCTAATTCTTTTAAATTTTCAAATGCCAGAGAAGTGTCCTTATTATATAGCATATCTATCATTATATCTACGTTCATGGTTATCACCTTCTAATATTAGCCTTTAGCAAACTAAATGTAGTACAATATACGCAAAAAAAGCTGTCATCACTGACAGCTTTATGTATGTTATTAGACAATTAGTCTAATACGCACTTTTCTTTGAAACGACGTTCAAACTCTTCCATAAGTTGTGGACGGAAGTTAGGATGCGCTATTCTAATAAGTCTTCTTGCTCTTTCTTTGTATGTTTGGTGACGTAGTTGAGCTACACCATATTCTGTTACGATGTAGTTAACATCATGGTGACCAGTCGTTGCACGAGCGCCTTGATCTAAGAAAGGAACGATTTTTGAAACTTCTCCGCCTTTAGCAGTTGAAGGCATAGCAATAATTGCTCTACCGCCCTTACTCATGTTTGCACCACGAACAAAGTCAACCTGTCCGCCAACACCGCTGATAACTCTAGTACCAACGCCTTCTGAACAAACTTGTCCGTAAAGGTCAACTTGGATACAAGCGTTAATAGCAACCATGTTATCATTTTGACGTACAACGTATGGGTCGTTTACATAATTAACAGGAGCCATGTAGATTCCAGGGTTGTCATCAACATAGTCATATAATTCTTGAGTACCCATTAAGAAAGTAATAACTGTTTTGCCATTGTGTAAAGTTTTCTTTTTGTTGTTAATATTACCTGAAACCATAAGATCCATACAACCAACAGAGATCATTTCTGAATGGATTCCAAGGTCGTTTTTATCAGTAAGACATTTTAAAACCGCATCAGGAAGTGAACCAATACCAAGTTGTAATGTGTCTCCATCTTTGATAAGCTGAGCACAGTTTTTACCAATTGCTGCTTCGATATCCGTAATTGTTGGAGGGTTTAAGTAGTGTAGGTTTTGGTCAAACTCAACAAAAGCATCAATATCTGTTACATGAAGAAAACTTTCGCCTAATGTTCTAGGGCTCTTAGCATTTACTTGTACGATAACTGTTTTTGCATTTTTCGCAAGTGAAAGACCATAATCAACAGAAACACCAACACTGCAATATCCATGTTTATCAGGAGGACAAACTGTAAGAAGAGCAACATCAATTGGAAGTTCTCCTTCAAACATTGGTGGTTTTTCATGGAAGAAAACAGGAACTAAGTCCGCTCTTGCGTCATTAATAGCTTGACGTTCTTTTGCACCAGAAAAGAGTGCAGTATGGTGAAAATATGGTTCCATTTCAGGGGTACAGTATTCGCTTTTACCCATACCTACCATGTGAACAGTTTCAATTCTTTTTTCTTTGTACGCCTCATGATTAGCAACTAAGGCTCTTACAAGTTCTGCAGGCTCTGCGCAAGCATGTGCAATACCAACTGTGTTACCTGGTTTAATAAGATTTTTTATTGCATCGTCAGCTGTCATTAATCTTTTTTCATAATAGTCTCTCCAGCTCAAGTTCAACACTCCTTAAATTTATTAATAAATAAAATATTAACTTGAAAAGTATTTCTGCATACAAGACGGTCGTCGCCGACAATAAGGCTACGACTCGTCAATTAGCATTATAACATATTAATGATAAAGACAAATTGAATCCGTGGTATGATTTCAAATTAATAAATACGTTAAGGAAAGCGCAAGTTAAATATTTATTTCATTTTAACATCTAAATTAATTTAATGCAATTATTCAAAAGATTTTTTAAAATTTTTGGACATTTTCACTTATTTTTGATAAAATATGCTATAATATATGTAAATTATATATACTGTATTTGTATATATAGATTTGATTTATTGCATTGAATATGAAAGAGAGAACAAACTATCCCTTGTTTTGCTTACCAATATATAACCTTAGAATTAATTATATATCTAACTTGTTTGATAATTCTTCTTGCAAAGCGTTACAAGCTTTTTTTATTTATTTTTAGAATACTCCCCTTAAGGAACTACTTAGAAATCTTTACTTTTTAAAAGGAATAATAAGTTATTTTAATAATAATAATATTAAGTTATAAAGAGATTTAGATAATGAGGTGAATATTCTGAAAGCATTGGTATATGAAGGCATTAAAAAAGTTAGTGTAAAACAAGTTCCTGATCCTGAAATAATAAATAATGATGATATTATTGTAAAAGTATCTGCAACAACCATTTGCGGATCTGATTTACATCTGTATCACGGAATGATCCCTCACCTAGAGAAAAATACTATTTTAGGACACGAAACTATGGGTATTGTTGAGGAAATCGGAAAGGATGTTTATGATTTACATCAAGGAGACAGAGTAACAATACCCTTCCCTATTGCCTGTGGTCATTGCTGGTATTGCGAAAATGAATATTACAGCCAGTGTGACAACTCAAATAAATACGGAAATTCCGGATCAGTATATGGATACAGTAAAATGATGGGTGGTTATGAAGGTGGTCAAGCAGAATATTTAAGAGTTCCTTATGCTAACTTAGGTGCATTAAAAGTTCCTGAATCTGTTTCAGATGAACATGCCCTATTAATAACTGATGTACTACCTACAGCTTATTGGTGTGTCGAAAATAGCGGAGTCAAGACAGGTGACACTGTAGTTATTTTAGGCTGCGGTCCTATAGGTTTGATAACCATAAAATGGTCATACTTTTTCGGAGCAAAAAGAGTTATTGCGGTAGATCATGTTAAATATAGGCTTGATAAGGCTAAAGAATATGGTGCCGATGTTATTAATTTTGAAAATCAGGAGTATACAGGCGATTTGATAAAGGAAATGACAAAAGGTGGCGCTGATGTTGTTATTGATTGTGTGGGAATGGGCGGAAAAATTAGCACTTTTGAGTTGATTGAAACAGCCCTAAGGCTGCAAGGTGGTTCTAAATCAGCAATTGAATTAGCTTCTCAAGCAGTTCGGAAAAACGGTACAGTGTTTTTGGTTGGAGTTTATGGATCAAGATACAACCAATTTCCTTTAGGTGATTTTTTCAATAAAAACATTACCCTTAAAATGGGATTATGCCCTGCTCATAAATATATTCCAAAAATACTAGACCTAGTCTCAAGTGAAAGATTTTATGCAGCAGATATCTTAACTCATAGGCTAAATCTAGAAAACATAAGTCATGCTTATAATATCTTTGATAAAAAAGAAGATTGCTGTATTAAAGTATTAATCAAACCTTAAATATATCTTTTAACTTTCTTAAACATGATTTTAATGATATAATATCTTCTAATTTATAAGTTAAGTAGGGGTTATATGTTAAAATCACTGAAAGAAAACAAAACAGGTATAATAATTATTCTGTTTTCATCTGTTTGTGCCTGTTTCGGTCAGCTTTTCTGGAAATTATCAATAAAAGGTATACTTTTATACTTGTTCATTGGTTTTTTACTTTATGGAATTGGCGCATTTCTCATGTTGATTGCATATAAATTTGGTAATCTGTCAGTGCTTCAACCTATTTTAAGCCTAAACTATGTTATTTCTTTAGTATTAGCTGCTATAATACTAGGGTGAGCCAATAACTATTTTTAAGTCATTGGGAATAATAATTATTATTATTAGCGTAATTTTGATTGGTGGTGGTGAAAATTAATCAAATATTATATACAATGCTTTTGGTTATGACTATTACAGGAGCAATCGCTGCTTTGTTTTTAAAACGTGCCTCAAAATTTAAGACATTAGTTGAATTATTCAAAGATATAAACCTTTATGCCGGAGCTGGTTTATATCTTTTTGGAACTGTCATAAACATATACCTTCTTAATTTTATTGATCTCTCTATTATAATGCCTCTAACTTCTATTACATATATTTGGACAATGTTATTATCATATTTTATCTTAAAAGAAAAAATAACAAAAAACAAGATTATTGGAGTAGTAGGAATCTCAATTGGAGCAATATTAATTATATTGTAAATAAAGTGAGTTTAAAAATACTGTAATGCTCCTAGTTAGCAAATGATTTAATCTCATTTTTCTAAATTTTTGAATGTATCGAGGATGATAAAATGTCTATTATTGAATTAACTAATATGGTAATGATACAAGATAAATTGACTAAAAAAGTTGTTGTACAAGATAGGATTAAAAAATGGAAAGGAATTAGCTTTCCAGGGGGACATATAAATAACAGTGAAAGTATACTTGATTCGGCAATAAGGGAGGTCTGGGAAGAAACAGGCTTGATAGTAAAGAACCTTGAACTATGTGGAATAGTCAATTGGTGTCATAGATCTTCTCATTATAGGTATCTTGAATTTTTTTATAGGACCACAGATTTTTCCGGAACACTTATAGATAGTACAGATGAGGGTAATGTTTTTTGGGTATCTATTGATGAAATCAAAAATCTAAAACTATCTCCTAACTTTTCAGAGTATTTAAGGGTATTTATGTCAAGTGAATTTGTTGAGGCGTTTGTTCATTCTAGATACGACTGCTTATCATACTGTCATTGTCAGTGAAGTATCATTAACTTGTATCGTCAAAGAACTCATTAAATTTTGTAAACAGGAAATATGAGCTATCTAGTAAAATATCGTGAAAGAAGAATTGAATAGCGTCAGAACGACATACACTGGAAATAGACACGATAGATTTAATGTGTCTTTATTGACTTTTCGGTTTTGGGAGATGCAATTAAAAGTAAATGATCTTTAGAAAAACGGCAGTCAAACAGAACTAAGGAAAATTAATACTGAACTGTTGAAAAATATGTGAAATAACAACCTGATGAATATTGGGGCTTGTTTAAGAAATAGGATAATATGTGCTAAATCATCAAACAGGAATAGCAGCAATGTAAATAAATGCAAGAAAGAAGAATCCTTAATTTTTTGGAAGAAGCATTCTATCTAATATCTTTAGAGGTAACAGGTCTTTGATAATATTCCATTGTTCATTTGTAAGTTCGTGTCGTTTTATCATGCATAATATTAAAATTTGTGCAAGTTTTATTCTTCAAACAATGCCTATTCAGAGATATCCCAAGTGTTAGGTTGAACTGAAACTGCTATATGCAAGGCGTTTAAGCGTTATGAAATAATACGCAACAAAAGACAAATCATTACCAAGAGCAATATTTTAAGTAAGTAAGCAAAAGCATATTTGAGCCAGATTGCTGATATCTCAGCAGCCACATTGCCTATGTAGGCGAAAACTGGGTAGACGACTATTTATATCGGGAGTTGCCTGTTTTTAAAGGTTGAGATTTATGCGGCAAGTTATGCTACTGCAAGTACAAACGTACAGGTAAAGTGGAGGATCTGCTGGGGGATACGACTGTCGCACCCATTCAGTATGACAGAAACATAGACAGTTTATGCAATGACTGTTGCCTGAAGATTAATGTCATTGTTATTGATAACATCGCTTTTCATAGAAAACTTGCTCTTTTCACTTGCTCAAAGTTGAAGGGTAAAAGCTTGTATTTTTACCCCAAATTATACTTAAAACAGTATGAATTCAAAAAATTAAAAAACCTCCTATCGTCTTAATATCGCGAT
>CAZTAY010000047.1:0-18161 GCA_964611655.1 uncultured Eubacteriales bacterium | reverse complement strand
GAGCTGGAAAACAAGGCACTTAGCTATTTATATAAAATTCCCGATGACTTGAACCTTGTTTCCTGGGATAGCATAATAGACAAATTAAATAAACAAGAAGATTTATTGATCATTGATTTAAGACGGCAGGACGATTATGCTGCAAGGCATATTAAAGGCGCTGTTAACTTAAATTACGAAGATTTACTTGATAATGCAGACTTATTGCCTGACCTTAAAATAACATATCTATACTGCTATAACGGTCAGACATCTGCTCAAGCAGCAGCGGTTCTAAATATACTAGGCAAACCTGCCAAGTCCATAAAATTTGGACTTGATTTGGGTCTTTTAGGTAAAGACAATGAAAGTATATTTGAGACAGAAAAAAATCAACTAAAAAAGCTCTCGGCAATAGAGATACAAGTTCCTAAAGAAATAATAAATATTTGGGAAGCCCTTAAAAGCTCCAATGAAGCGGGCTTTAATAACTTTGCAATAGAAAAAGAACAGGTAAAAGAAATCTTAGAAACCGAAAAAACAAGTTTATGTTTCATATCTGCCGTTGGCGGTGAAACAAGAGAAGATTGGTTTCCTGATGTTATTTCATTGCCTGTACTAAAAAATGCCCCAAATATAAATAAATTAAAAGCATTACCTAAAGACAAAACCCTAGTGCTTTATTGTGGCACAGGTCAGATATCCTCACAAGTTACATTTGTATTAAGGGTCTTAGGTTATGATGCATATTACATCAACGGTGGTGTAATATAAGAATAAAGACCTTGTGAAAAGAAATGCCGCAAACGCGGCATTTCTTTTTTTGCTGGCAAAGCCCCCTGATATATAATCTTTTAAATAAACTTCTTTAAAGTCTCCATAATATAATCTGCAAATTGTTCGGAAGTACAACCATCATCCCTGCCTGTTATTACAAGTCTTTTCTCTGTCCTTGCGCATATTTCCAGAGCTTTTTCCAATGCAATTGCTTTTTCCGTATACCCTAAATGTGCTAAGAGCATTGCAGATGCCTTAATAACGCTTGTAGGATCAGCATACATTTCTCTTTTTTCTTTAACCATTCTAGGTGCAGAACCATGGATTGCTTCAAACATGGCATATTTTTTGCCAATGTTTGCGCTGCCTGCCGTTCCAACCCCTCCTTGAAACTCCGCAGCTTCGTCTGTAAGGATATCACCATAAAGGTTTGGCAATACAAAAACCTGAAAATCAGTTCTTCTTTTCTTGTCTATTAATTTTGCGGTCATAATATCAATATACCATTCATCCGCATGAATTTCAGGATATTCTTTTGCAATTTCTCTGAATATATCTAAAAACTTGCCGTCAGTTGCTTTAATAATGTTTGCCTTTGTTACGGCTGTCACTCTTTTTTTGCCGTTCATCTTTGCAAACTCAAAAGCAGCTCTGATAATTCTGTAAGAGCCTTCAGATGTTACCATGGTAAAATCAACAGAAAGGTCGTCAGTTATTTTAAAACCCTTACTACCAACGGCATATGCGCCTTCTGTGTTCTCTCTGTAAAAAGTCCAGTCAATTCCCTCTTCGGGAACGGAAACTGGTCGAACATTTGCAAAGAGATCCAGTGCCTTTCTAAGTCCCACGTTTGCGCTTTCTAAATTAGGCCAAGGATCGCCTTTTTGAGGTGTGGTTGTTGGACCTTTTAGTATTACATGACAAGTCTTTAGCTCTTGGAGCACCTCATCAGGAACACCTTTATTCGCTTTTGCTCTGTTTTCAATGGTTAATCCGTCTATATTTTTAAATGCAACCTTGCCTTTAGAAACTTCATCAGATAAAAGATATTCCATTATCCTTCTTGATTGTGCAGTTATGGCAGGCCCTATACCGTCTCCTCCACATATGCCGATTATAACAGGCGAAAGCTTAGAATAATCAAGGAACTCCTTGTCAGCGTTTATCGTGTCGACCCTGTCTAATTGTTCTTCAACAAGCTTTGAAAATTTCTCACAAGCTTCTGCTATTACTGTTTTTCTATCCATGCTAATTTTTTCTCCTTTAATGTAGAATATTAGAATATTATAATACGATATTAATTTAGATACAAGTAGGGTGTGTTCCATTAAATTAATGTCAAAGTTTAGTTAGCTTTGCGGACACACCTAAATGTAAATTTTCACCAAGTATGAAAACAGTGAAATAAGAGATTATATATGGTAAAAGGAGGTTTCTTTACCATGAGAAGGTTAATATGGTCTATTTTACTTGTCGTTACAATTTCATTAATACTACCCTTTTGTGTATTTGCAGAATCAGACGTTTATGGTGAAAGACGAATACTAAAGGGTGATCTCTATGTTATGCTAAGCGTGTCACTGGATTTGGCTCAACCATATGATTTGCCGGAGTTTGCAGACCTTGATGAGGAAAGTCCTTATTATAAGCCTGTCTCAGCCCTGTTGTATGCAGGCCTATTAAACATGCCTCAAGACGAAGACGGAAGGTATATTACAGGGGTATCTGACTTGATCTCTAATGAGGAAGGCGCAGATATTATTTCGGAAGCGTATGCCAGAAATTCAGAGGTCTTAGTTTTTGCAAATGAATCGGAGCCAATTGCGGATATTGAAGAAGAGATTGCAGTCACAAACCAGAATGTAGACTCAAATAAATCCAGCTTGCAATGTCCCGTAAACAACATTGTGGTCAGAAGTGAGGAAGCCGACGATAAAAATGCAGCACTTCCTAAAGACGCTGATTGTACTGTTTTGATCTTGGATAAACAGGGCAAGGTTGCAAAAGATAAATACCTGTCAGATTTCAAAAGTTTGACTGTTGAGGGCGGAAATATTAACGGTAACCTTCTTAAAGATGAAATACCCGGGATTAGCGTTAAGGGTAATACTATTAAATTTATAAGCGGAGAGGCTTTTGAAAACTCCCCTGATAAAGAGCATAAATTTGTATTCAGGGCTGACGCCTCAAACATAGAAGAACTTGGTCTAAATGACTATTCCTTTGAAGTTAATATAAAAGTAATAGGCAAAGAAAATCCTTCATATATGCCTCAGGCCTTTTTATATGAAGCAGGGAAACAAATTTCGAATAAAGAAAATATACAAAATATTGAGGGCAAGATTATAGTCAAAAATGGTTTTGCCAATTTATATAACCCCAAACTTTCTCCTGAAATTGAAGGCATAAGCCTATCCGTGTCAGGTGACGAAGATCTTGTAATGGATATTTCACCTGATACAAAAAACAGACTTGCAAAAGAAGCTATAGAAATGGGCAAAGAAACTTTTGATGCAAACCTAACGGGACTTTATAACGAAAGAGAAGCTTATGCACCTGTGCATATTTCTGTGGATATTGAAGCTTTCATAACAGATTATATTGTGGCTCAAATTGACTATGAAACCCAGAATTTGATTGAAAATTTGCCTGAACCCACATTCTCATTTAATGAGGACAACTTTGTGTTTACCTATCCTGTAAACCAGTCAGAAAGTGGTTACCTGAATGAACTGACTGTTTCAGATGGTGGCAGCGGAAAAATCAGCTACAATGCAGATAAAAGCAGTTTTTCAATTGCTGTAGATCCTGATAAATTAAACTCGTCAGAGGAAATATTTGTTAAGGTAAGGGGAAGGAACACAAACGATATGCTTGGTTCAGAGATCCCATTTTCTATAAAAGGCTATGGCCAGTTGACGGACGCATACAAGGTATATAAAGACATTGCTTTTAACAAGGAATTTGAAGATTGCAGCGTAACTTACAACAACGAAACAGGAAAATGGGAGCTGTTATATGGTCCTTTTGTGGGAACTAACGGCAATGGCATTAAGATTGATTTAGGCGACGGGAATATTGCGGAAGCCGAAAATGGTTTTGTAAAAATACAATTAGACACATTAACGCCTATTGCAAAGGCGGGTTATGAGGACGGCATGGTACGCCTTGAAACAAAAATCAACGGCGCAGTTCCATTTAAGCTATCCCTTGCCGACAGACCGGATATTTCATTTGATGGGGAAATACCTCTAACACCGGTTTTTGCCCAAAAGGCAGACAAGAACTTGGCAGGAATTAGAGAAGAACTCGAAAACTTTACAGGTGAATTATATAACGGCGGAGAAGCTGTGGTGCTGGAAGAAGGAAAAATCAATGCCAAAATTTCAGATAAATATAATGTTTCCTTTACTCCCGGCAGTGGAGATGCAAGAACCATTTCATATGACAAAGAAACTGGCACAGTAATGTTTGAAACCTCTGCAAATGAGGGCAAAGGAAATTATTCCGTAACTATTTCTTACGGTGATTTAAGTATACCTGCCGGATTTTTTGAATATGAATATGGCTTATTAGGAACGGAGTTCTCTGAAAAACCCTGACATTAATTCCTTGCACTCTTCTTCTAAAACCCCTGAAATCACTGTTACTCTGTGATTAAAACCTGGTTCGTTTGTTATGTCTAGCACCGAACCACAGCACCCGGCTTTTGGATTTTTTGCACCAAATATCAGAATGGGAATTCTTGCGTTTACGATTGCCCCGGCGCACATGGGACAAGGCTCAATGGTTACAAACATTCTGCAATCGGACAAACGCCAGTCGCCTATAAATTTACATGCTTGATCAATCGCCATTAATTCAGCATGGGCAAGTGAGTTTTTAAGGCTGTTTCTAAGGTTATAACCCTTGCCTATGATTTTGCCATTACATTCGATAATTGCACCAATAGGCACTTCTCGTATTTCAAGAGCCTTGTTCGCTTCTGCAATGGCTTTCGCCATAAAAAATTCTTTGTCCAAGTCCAATAGGACACCTCCTTAAATTTTAATGTTCGTATGGTTTAGAATGCAAGGCATTATGAGCCAGGCTGGAGTTTCTGCCACAAATTTGAGCGATTATAATCTATATGTTTGCGGAGCAGTGTTTTGCAAACTCTAACTCACATAAAATTATAATATTTTTAATTAGTCTTGTAAAACAAAAATTATTGCCATGATCATAATAAAGTGGTATTATATAGAAAATCGTATTGACGAGTTTAGGGAGGAAAACATGTCTTACAAGTTTAATGTTGTCAAAAGGGGCTATGACCCTCCTGAAGTAGATGCGTATATTGCTGGACTTCATGCGGCATTGGATTCATATAAAGAAAAAGACGCTTCTATTTCAAACGCCGTAGTAAACGCTCAGATTGTTGCCGATTCAATCATTGATAAGGCAAAGCTGGAAGCTGAAAACATCAGGGTAAACGCCTATGAACAATTTGAAACGGTAAAGAAAATTGCTAGTAAACAAATGGAAAACCTTAATGAATTTTGTGAGGCTTATGAAAATCTGATTGAAAATCAGTTTAAAACAGGAGTTAGAGAGCTTACAGCGCAGGTTTCCAGCTCGCTTAAAAAGATTTGCAGTTTTGAGTCTGGTATTCAGCCGCCTGAAAAGGTTCAGCCTCAAGAAGGTGTTGAACCAAAACCAACTGAAACAAAAGCAGAAAAGCAGGAAACCGAGGGCGATAGTTATAACCCTGATACGGACGAATTAAAAGAAGCACTGGCTAGAAAGGTTTTGAATTCTCAAATAGGCAAAGGTTAAACTTGCATTTGACTTGATATTTTGCTATAATAAAATTACTGTGTGTGGAGTGGGCTAATTGCCCACTCCTTCTACTTATTATGAAATTTTAAAAAGGTCACAAAAACTCGTAAAAATAGAAAGACTTACAAAAATTCAAGAATACAAAAACTTGCAAACGCTCTGAAATGAGGTTAAAAGCATATGCAAATGAAACTAGTGGAACAAACTGTAATTAATCTGGCAGCGGATATTATTACAAACACGGATATAGAACTCGTGGATGTAGAATTTTTGAAGGAAGCCGGACAGTATTTTCTTAGGATTTATATTGACAAAGAAGGCGGCATTAAAATAGACGATTGTGAATGGTTCAGCAAGCAAATCGACCCCCTTCTGGGTGAAAACCTTACTGAAGAACCCTATATTCTTGAGGTTAGCTCCCCCGGTCTTGACAGGCCTCTTAAAAAGGAATCTGACTTTATAAGGTATAACGGCAGGTTGATAGACATTAAGTTATATAAAGCTAAAAACGGCAAGAAAAAGTTTTCGGGATTTCTTAAGGACTTTAAAGACAATATTGTTACAATTTCTGACGAGGAAACCGAAGAAATTTTAGAATTTCAAATGTCAGAAATAGGAGGTATTCGGCTTAAGGTTGTTTTTTAAGCCGCCAGAAGGAGGAAAAAGGAAAATGAATAACGGAGCGGAGCTTATAAACGCGCTTAATCAGATAGAGAAGGAAAAGGGTATTAACAAAGAAGTGGTGCTTGAAGCCATTGAAGCCTCTCTTATTTCCGCTTGCAAAAGAAATTTTGGCACATCCCAAAACGTTAAAGTTAGGATCGACAGAGAAAATGGCGATGTTGAAGTAACGGCTCAAAAAGAGGTTGTAGAAGACTCTGAAAATATTATGGACGATTATTTATACATCTCTTTGGATGAAGCCAGAAAAATCGATCCCAGATACAATCCCGGTGACGTTGTTGACATTGTGGTGACCCCAAAGAACTTTGGAAGGATTTCTGCACAGACAGCTAAACAAGTTGTGGTTCAAAAAATAAGGGAAGAAGAACGAAAGATACTCTATAATCAATATATAACAAAAGAACGGGACATAATGACTGGCATTGTTCAAAGAAAAGAAAGAAAAAATGTAATCGTTGCTATTGGCAAGATAGATGCTCTTTTGTCCCAGACTGAACAAGTACAAAACGAAACATATAACCCACATGACAGAATTAAGGTTTATATCACAGAGGTTAAACAAACAACCAAAGGCCCTCAGGTATTGGTTTCAAGAACCCATCCTGAACTGGTTAAGAGGCTTTTTGAACAGGAAGTTCCGGAGGTTTATGACGGTGTTGTTGAAATTAAAAGCATTTCCAGAGAACCTGGCTCACGCTCAAAAATTGCTGTTTACTCAAAGAACAAGGACGTTGATGCTGTAGGAGCATGTGTAGGCCCTAACGGATATAGAGTAAACATTATTGTAAATGAGCTTGGCGGAGAAAAAATTGATATTATTAACTGGAGCGAAAATCCTGTGGAATATATTTCTGCCGCACTTAGTCCCTCAAAAGTAACAGATGTTATTGTTGATACGCTCACTCAAAGTGCAAGGGTTATTGTTCCTGATTATCAGCTTTCGCTGGCAATCGGAAAAGAAGGTCAAAACGCAAGGCTGGCTGCAAAACTAACCGGCTGGAAAATTGATATAAAAAGCGAGTCTCAAGCATCAGAAATAGAGAACGCCGAGTCAAACTTGATTACCATTGGCAGTGAACCGGCTTTTGCCGACACAGAGTAAGAGGTATTACCATGAAAGTTAAAAAACAGCCTTTAAGAAAATGCACAGGGTGTCAGGAAATGAAGAACAAAAAAGAATTAATTAGGGTTGTCAGGAATGACAGCGGAGAATTTTCATTGGATTTTACAGGCAAAAAACCGGGACGCGGAGCTTATGTCTGCCCTGATATAAATTGTTTTACGGCTGCTAAAAAATCAAAGGGCTTTGAAAGATCCTTTAAAACAAAAGTCCCCGCAAACGTTTACGAAGAACTGGAACAGGAGCTTATTAAAAATGAACCGTAAACTAAAATCACTCCTTAGCCTTTGTCAAAGGGCAAATTTATTGTCCTCCGGGGAATTATCCTGCGAAACAGCTATTAAAAAGAACAAAGCAAAGTTGATACTATTATCGAAGGAAGCTTCAGCAGGCACAACAAAAAAATTCAATCAATCTGCATTTCATTACAAGGTCCCTTTGTATGTTTTAGATTGCACAAAGGTTGAGCTTGGCGGTATGATAGGTAAAGAACAGCGTTCCGTTATTGCTATTTTAGACGACGGATTTATGAATCAGATTGAAAAATGTGTACAGGAGGAAAACACTATGCATGAATAAGTCCTAGCTGCTGAGCCCGATGTTTATGGAGGTGGGCCTATGCCTAAAGAGAGAATTTATGAGATCGCAAAAAGATTAAATGTTAGCAGTAAAGAGTTAATAACAAAATTAACTGAAATGGGCGTCGCTGCTAACAGTCACATGAGTGCTATAGAAGAGAGTGATGTAAATAAGCTTGCGGATATGTACTCAAAAGGGAATACCTCAGCTAAAAAAGAAACAACATTCAGGAACAAGACTCAAGAAGGTCAAGGTCATTCAAGTAAGCCCAGTCAGGATAATATAAATCAAAGGAATCAAAAACCTTTTAATTCAAATAATAATAGAAACAATCAGTCCGGCAATAATTCAACACCTGAAAGAAGATTCGACAACAGACCTAATGCAAACCGTAATCAAGTTCAAGGTCAAGGTCAATACCAAAACAATAATAACAGAAATAATACAAATAACGTTAATAATAACAGTAACCAAAGACCATTTGCCGGAAAACCACATCAAGGTGGTGAAGGCAATAGATTTAACAAGAATAACCCAAATCGTAATACCCAAAACAATTCAGGAAACCAAAAATTCATAAAGAAAGATCATGTTAACGATAATAAAAATCATAATCCAGCCCAAGCAAGCTCACAGGCACAGGCTCATGATAGAGTTAGCTCTGACAAAAACAGGGATAAACCCCCTGTAAAACCTCAGGCTAATCAGAACCATAATAACAATCAGCCACGAAAAAAACATGACGGTAACTTTAATATGCATAATAAAAATTCAAAACCTTTTCATAACGATAAACAAGCAAAACCTAAACTACCACCTAAACCAGCTCCTGTTAAGCAAGAGCCTGAAAAAGAAGAAATTAAGCTGGCAATAATACCTGCCAATATTACGCTTAAGAACTTTGCTGAAACAATCGGAAGAAATCCATCCATGCTCATTAAATCCCTGATTAAAAAAGGCATGATGGTTAACCTGAATCAGGAGATAGATTTTGAAACCGCTTCAAAGCTGGCGGAAGAATATAATGTACTTCTTGAGCTTGCGGAAGAACAGGACATCTATGAGGAATTCTTCAAGGAAGAACCTGAAGACGAAAAACTTCTCTCTGAAAGACCTCCAGTTGTAGTAGTAATGGGACACGTAGATCACGGTAAAACCTCCCTGCTTGATGCTATCAGACAAGCAAATGTTACTAATCAGGAAGCCGGCGGTATCACACAGCACATAGGCGCTTACACAACAAGGATTAACGAAAGATCTATTACATTCTTGGACACACCGGGTCATGAGGCGTTTACTGCAATGCGTATGAGAGGTGCAAGCGTAACGGATATTGCCATTTTAGTTGTTGCGGCAGACGACGGGGTAATGCCACAAACAATTGAAGCTATCAACCACGCAAAGGCAGCCGGTGTTGAGATTATTGTTGCAATTAATAAGATTGATAAGCCTTCTGCAAACCCTGACAGGGTTAAGCAAGAGCTTGTTGAATATGGCCTGCTTGCAGAGGATTGGGGCGGCGAAACCATTTGTGTGCCTGTTTCTGCTATGAACAAAACAGGTATTGATACATTGCTGGAAATGATTATTCTTCTGGCGGACATGAAAGAGCTTAAAGCAAACCCTGACAAGAAAGCCAAAGGAACGGTTATTGAAGCACTCCTTGACAAAGGCAGAGGCCCTGTTGCGACTGTATTGGTTCAAAGCGGAACACTTCAAATAGGTGATTCAATAGTAGCAGGAACTGCTCACGGTAAGATCAGAGCAATGATCGACGACAAAGGCAAACGTGTTAAAAAAGCAGGTCCGTCACAGCCTGTTGAGATATTAGGTCTTTCTGAAACTCCTCTGGCAGGGGATACTTTATATGCAACCGACAACGAAAAACAGGCAAGACAGCTTACTGAATCTCTTGTTGCCAAAGGCAGAGTTGACATGACAAGGGCTTCTGTGCAAAAGGTTTCTCTGGATGACCTTTTTGAGCAAATCCAGTCGGGTAATATTAAAGACCTTAACATAGTTATTAAAGCTGATGTTCAGGGCTCGGTTGAAGCCGTTAAACAAAGCCTTGAGCGTTTATCAAACGATGAAGTACGTATTAGAACAATCCACGGCGGTGTAGGAGCGATAACAGAATCGGACGTTATGCTTGCTTCAACTTCAAATGCAATTATAATTGGTTTTAACGTTAGACCTGATGCGACTGCAAAGGCTGTTGCAGACGACCAAAAGGTGGATATCAGACTCTACAGAGTAATTTATAATGCAATCGAGGACATAAATGCCGCAATAAAGGGTATGCTAGATCCAGAATTCAGAGAAAAAGTTCTTGGTCATGCGGAAATACGTCAAATATTTAAAGCATCAGGAATTGGAACTATCGGTGGTTCTTATATAACTGACGGTAAATTCCAAAGAAATGCAAAAGTTAGAATCATAAGAGACGGCATTGTTATTTATGAAGGCGAGCTTGACTCCTTAAAACGCTTTAAAGACGACGTTAAAGAAGTTAATTCAGGTTATGAATGTGGCCTTCTGTTTAACAAATTCAATGATATTAAAGAAGGCGACATGGTAGAAGCCTTTGTTATGGAAGAAATCCCTAGATAATAGGTAGGTGTTAAATATGAACAGCAAACGTTTAACAAGAGTAAACGATGAAATAAGAAAAGAACTTTCAGAGATTATTAGATCTGACATAAAAGACCCGAGATTAGGAATGTTAACCAGTGTCACAAAGGTTGAAACATCCTCTGACCTAGCTGTTGCAAAAGTATATATTTCCGTGTTAGGAAATGAAGAAGAAACTAAAAATGCATTGGAAGGTCTTAAAAGTGCATCGGGTTTTATGAGGCGTGAGCTTGCAAGCAGGCTGAACCTTAGAAACACCCCTGAAATACGTCTTTTTATTGATGACACCCTTACAAATGCCGCAAGGATATCAAAGTTAATTGACGACGCAAACAAAAAGGAAGACTAAGCAGTATGAGTAATGAAAATATTCAACTAAAAACAATCAGTGAAAAAATAAATAACGCAAAAAATATAGTCATAACCACACACACAACCCCTGACGGTGATGCCCTTGGATCTGTTTGTGCTATGCTTTTAGCATTACAAAAAAAGGGCATGGATGTTTGTGCTGTTATGGAAACTTATCCTAATAAACTTAATGATGTGCCTTGTGCAAAAACACTCACAAGCTCATTTCCTCATGACAAGGAAATTGATCTTCTAATTTGCCTTGACTGTGCAGATAAAAGCAGGATTATTAAGTATGCAAGACAGTTTCCTCAAAGGTCAAATTTTGTAATTAATATTGACCACCATAAAAGCAACACTATGTTTGGTGACTTAAATTATATTGATATAGAAGCTTCTGCAACCTGTGAAATAGTCTATGAACTATTAAGCAATTACTATGAAATTGACACAGACATTGCCTCCTGCATTTATACGGGCATTGTGACTGATTCAGGCGGTTTCCGCCATCCGTCAACCACCCCGAGAACGCATTTGGTTGCAAGTGAACTGCTTTCATATGGAGTGCCGTTTACTAAGATATTTAAACAACAGTTTCATACAACCGAATTGGTAGAAGCTAAGTTACTGGCACTAGCCATTGATAATTTGCAGCAAGAAGCCTTGGGACAGATTACCCATACGTCACTGACCATTGCCGAAATGGAATCCGTAGGTGGTAATCCCATTCAGTTAGACGGCATAGTTGAATATATGAAAGAAATCAAAGGCACTAAGATAGCACTTTTCGTTTATGACAAAATAAACGGCGAAGTTAAAATAAGTTTACGTTCAGAAGACGATATTGACGTAAGCGAAATTTGCAAAAAATATGGAGGCGGCGGACATAAGAATGCTGCAGGCGCAAGCTTTAACTCCACCGTACCCATGATTAGAAACATAATAGTGAATGACCTTATTGCATTTCTTGAAAGAAGTTGAATACATTGAACGGTTTTATTAATGTGTATAAGGAAAAAGGTTATACCTCCCATGACGTTGTTGCAATCATGAGAAAACTGCTTGGAATGAAAAGAATAGGTCATGGGGGGACCTTGGATCCTGAAGCGGAAGGCGTACTGGTAATTATGTTAGGCAAGTCCGCAAGATTATCAGATATGGTTATGTCAGGAAAAAAGGTTTATACTGCCGGTGTAAAATTTGGTGTTCAAACTGATACCCAGGACATTTTCGGAGAAATTATTAATGAAAGACCTATAAACTTCTCTAAAGAAAAACTGGAAAGTTTGATACCAGAATTTACGGGTAACATCAATCAGATTCCGCCTATGTACTCAGCGATTAAGGTTAACGGTCAAAAGTTGTATAATCTTGCAAGAAAAGGCAAAGAAGTAGATCGAGCGCCAAGAGCTGTGTTTATAGACAAAATTGAGCTTTTGGATTTCAAAGAACCTGATGAAGCATTAATCAAGGTAACCTGTTCTAAAGGTGTCTACATAAGAACCTTAATAAACGACATAGGCGAAGCATTAGGTTGCGGCGCTGCTATGTCGTCTTTGGTTCGCAATTCCTCAGGCAGGTTCGCTGATTCAAATGCCTTTAAAATAGACGAGCTTAGGAAACTGGCAGAATCGGGAGAAATAAATAAAGCTATAATGCCTGCCGACGCTTTTTTTGTTTCAGAACCAAAAGCCATTGTTACAAATGACATCATGAAAAAAGTTAAAAACGGCAATTCAATTCACAGTATACATACCACCCTAAGCCCTGATATAACGCATGGACGAGTTTTACTTTATGATTCTTACGAAAACTTTATAGGGACATATAATCTGGAACAAAATTTATTAAAACCAGAAATAATATTTATGAGTTTATGAGAGGTTTGACTTGGCATGGAAAGAGAAAACACATTCAATAAACCGCTGGCGGTTACAATAGGAAACTTTGACGGTTTTCACCTTGGTCACAGAAAACTTGTGGAAAAGGTTCTTAATCTTGCCCAGGAAAAAAATTTAACACCTGCGGTTCTTACGTTTAGGCCTCACCCTATAATGTTTTTTGCCGGTTTAAACAACACGGAGAACGAATCATCGTCTCATTTTCTGATTAACTCTTATGAGGAAAAAGAAAGAATAGTAGAAAGCCTTGGCATCAGCCTTTATATAGAAAAGGAATTTAACAAAGAATTTGCTTCTTTAACCCCATATGAATTTGCCCATGACTTCCTTTTCGGGAAGCTTAACTGCAAGGCTGTTGTTGTGGGCGAAGGCTATAGGTTTGCAAAAAATAAAGAAGGCGACTTAGATTTCTTACGAAACGCAGCAAAAGAATATGGCGCAGTGGTTGTTGAAGTTCCATCAGTGGAATACAACGGTTATAGAGTCTCCAGCTCAAGAATAAGAAACCTGATTAAAGGCAAGGATCTGGAAGAAACAAACGCTATGCTTTTTGAGCCTTATTTCGTAAAAGGAATTGTCAGACAAGGCAAACAAATAGGCAGACAGCTAGGTTTTCCCACTATAAACCTGCTTGCCGATCCTATAAAGCTGCTTCCTCCAGACGGAGTGTATTTCACAAAAACCAGATATAAGGGCGAAGAGCATTGCGGAATAACAAATATCGGGAACAATCCCACTGTTGAGGGAAAACTAAGGACTGTTGAAACCTATTTATTTGACTTTGACGAAGTGGTTTACGGGAAATCAGTTGAAGTTGCTTTTTACGGTTATTGCAGGTCAGAAGTTAAGTTTGAGTCTTTAGAACTTCTTAAAGAACAGATCGAAAAGGACAAACAGAAAGGGTTAGCTTTTTTCCAGCTTAATTTGACGCTATGATTAAGAAAATTGTTTTAGCATCAGTAAATGCAAAGTTCTCTCATACCAACTTGGCTATTAGGTATATAAAAGCTGCCGCAGGCCAATTCAAAGAACAAATCACTTTAAAAGAATATACAATCAACAATAATATGGACGAAATAATTTATTCCATCTATGAAGAAAAGCCTGATATCTTAGGCTTTTCTTGTTATATATGGAATATTGAAATTATTAAGGACAGTATAAAGACCATTAAAAAGGTTCTGCCTGATGTAATTATTATTCTTGGAGGCCCTGAAGTATATGGCTTTAATGGAATTATGCCGGAATGCGCTGATATAGTAATTGAAGGCAACGGCGAAAAGGCTTTTTATGAAATTCTGGTGCAGATTAATCAAGGCAAGGAAATAAGCGGCTTTTGCTCCTTGCCCTGTGATTTTAATACAGTGCCTTTTCCTTATACAGAAGATGACTGGCAGCATATAAAAGGCAGGACAATTTATTATGAATCCCAAAGAGGATGTCCATATAAATGTTCGTACTGTCTTTCATCCATAGACAAAAGAATGGACTTTTTACCATTAGACCGTGTATTTAAAGAATTGGATTTTTTCTTAAACAAGAAACCACGCCGCATTAAGTTTGTGGACAGAACTTTTAATGTTCACAAGCAACGGGCAATGGAGATCTGGAAATATCTATGTGCTCATGACAACGGAATTACTAATTTCCATTTTGAAATAGGCGGAGACTTGCTTGATGATGAAACCATAGAATTTTTAACATCGGCTCGTAAAGAGCTTTTTCAATTTGAAATAGGTGTTCAGTCAACCCATAAGGAAACCCTAATTGCAATTAACAGAAATGTTGACTTTGATTTGCTTTCAAAGGCAGTTGGTAAGCTAATAAAGGCAGGCAATATACATATACATTTAGACTTGATTGCAGGTCTGCCCTTTGAATCTTATGACAATTTTAAATGCTCATTTAACGACGTGTATATGTTGAAACCTGACATGCTGCAACTGGGATTTTTAAAGGTGTTAAAAGGCACGGATATAGAAAAAAACTTCGATAAAATAATATTCAGGAAATATCCCCCCTATGAGGTTCTTTTTACAGAACATATCTCTTTTCAAGAGCTGATTAAGTTAAAAAGAATAGAAAAATTAATTGATCTTTACTATAATTCTTCTAACTTTAAAAATGCCCTTTCTCTAATAGAAAATAGATTTAAAGATCCTTTTTCCATGTATGAAGCATTATCGGAGTTCTGGCAAACACGAGGTTATTTTGAAAAGCCTTTAAACTTGGTTATGCAATTTAAGGTTATTATGGAGTTTTGGGAATTTGAGATTAAACAAGATTTAGAGCTGTTTAGAGAAGCCCTAAATTTTGATTTTCATATTACCGAACCCCTTAAAATTCCCCCTGAATTTTTGTTGTTAAAGACAACTTTGGAGTCAGATGAGGATAAACGCAAGAGAAGAACTTTCTATCAAAATAACGTACTTATAGAGAAATATGCTCCTTCTCTTTTGAGATATTCGCCTTCACAGCGTGCAAGACAATCCACAATGGAAAAGTTTCAGCATATTAAAGAAGCCGTTGTTTTGTTTATTAATAACTACGATAGCGGAAAAACAGAAATTGTTACTCTTGAAGAGGGTGATTTTATATGAAAAAACGAGTTAAAGAGATTCTAAACCTTCTTGATGAACACTATAAAGAAGAAGTCATATGTTACCTTGATCATCATACAGACTGGCAGTTATTAATTGCAACAATGTTAAGTGCCCAGTGTACCGACGCCAGAGTGAACATTGTAACCAAAGATTTGTTCAAAAAGTTTACAAGTATAAGAGACTTTGCGGAAGCAGACATAACAGAGCTGGAAAACTGCATTAAATCAACAGGTTTTTATCATAACAAAGCAAAAAACATTATCCTTGCTTCAAGGATGCTTCTTGAAAACTATGATGGCATTATGCCTTCTGATATAGATGAGCTTACAAAATTACCGGGGGTTGGGCGCAAGACTGCTAATGTGATTCGAACCCATATATTTAATATCCCCTCGGTTGTAGTTGATACACATGTGAAAAGGATTTCTAAAAGGCTTGGATTTACCAAAAACACAGACCCGGATAAAATTGAATTTGAATTATATGAGGTGCTTCCAAAAGAGCATTGGTCACGATACAATACACAAATTATTGCCTTTGGCAGAGAAATCTGCAAGGCTAGGAATCCCAAATGCAACGCTTGTTTTTTACGTGAAATCTGTAATGCGCCTGATAAAAAAGTTTAAATAACTAAAGAAAGTTCTAGCTCCTAAACCCCATTCAAATGAATACTATGTAATTATAGCTGGTTTGCTTCTTTAATATAATGAACGGATTTGCTATATAGTTGTTTCGGCAAAATCGACCGAAACAAGCGCTCTGCGCCACTCGTTCTGCTACGCTACACTCGTGTGGCAGGGTGCTAAAATGAATTGATAATCGTCTTACACAAACAAGTTTGCTACAGCCGATTTTCAATTCATTTGCTATATAGTTGTTTCGGTAAAAATCGACTGAAACATGCGCCCTGCGCCACTCGTTCTGCTACGCTACACTCGTGTGGCAGGGGGTTAAAATGAATTGATAATCGTCTTACACAAACAAGTTTGCTACAGCCGATTTTCAATTCATTTGCTATATAGTTGTTTCGGTAAAAATCGACCGAAACATGCGCTCTGCGCCACTCGTTCCGCTACGCTACACTCGTGTTGCAGGGCGCTTAAATGAATTGATAATCGTCTTACACAAACAAGCTTGCTACAGTCGATTTTCAATTCATTTGCTATAATGACATTTTGATTAGGGGTATCTTTATGAAAATTGGGCTTTCTTTATCTGGCGGCGGTGTAATGGGCGCTGCTCATGTGGGTGTTATTAAAGCGCTTCATGAAGAAGGAATAGACATTTCAATGGTTTCAGGAACAAGCGCCGGTGCAATAGTTGCTTCATTGTTTGCGGCTGGTTATGGTGCCAATGAGCTGTGGGACATTTTTTTAAATTATGATACTGATTGCACCCGTACAATGCATAACTTAAACAAGGGCAATAAAAGAGGATCACCTAAAATAATAGATATAGATTATGCAGGTTTAATTAAATATGTCATTGGTCTGCTGTTTGGTCAAAATTTTAGCTTAAAAGGCATATTAAAGGGAAATGCTATAGAAGATGCTTTAAAACAATATTGCACAGATAAGGGTGTTTGTTATTTAAAAGACATTAAAATGCCGTTCGCAATTACGGCGGTCGACCTTAACACCTTTTCAACGGTTTATTTTTCCAATCAGGATTTTAAAGGCTCTCACACTGACTACGAAATATATAAAGCAGTCAGGGCAAGCATTTCTTATCCAGTTGTATTCCAACCCTGCCACTATGGTGAATGTCTGTTGGTTGACGGCGGACTTTCAAACAATAATCCTGTTGATGTTTTAAAAGAAATGGGTTCAGATTTTATAATTGCTGTGGATTTAGGCAATAACATTACTAAAAGGGTTGAAATAAACAATATCATTGAAGTTGCCGAATATTCTCTGTCTGTTACTTCATACTATTTATCAAAATATTTGACTAAAAATGCCGACTTCATTATTTCACCAAATATTGAAGGGGTAAGCTTGCTAGACGCAAGCAAAATTGAAATGTGTATGAGTTCAGGTTATGAAATTGCAAAAAAATTGATTCCAAGAATAAAGTCAAAGCTATCATTAAGAAATAACATAATTTCTATAACTGGATAAATTTAAACTTAGAATCTGTGTTCAATAATGGGTTGACCGAATTTGAAACAGCGTTTTTAGCCCTTGCGCGTGGCGGCGAAAGGATAATGAAACAAATTATGACCGCCTAGGAAAGAAAGGATAAAAAACACTTTCAAGGGCGGATGACAGCTTATTGAATACAGGTTCGTAAATAGCAATTCCCTTTGAGACTCAAACAAGGAATTGCTCTAGACAAAAAAGAAGGAGGATCATATGCTTAAAGACAGTATTATTTGGAATGTACTTGAATGTGCATTGTCAAAAGGCGGTAACTTTGCGGAAATTTATATGGAGAAAACTCTTAAAAGCGGAATAACAATGACAAACGGCAAAGTTGATACAGCATTATCAGGCATGGATTATGGGCTGGGTCTTAGAATCTTTAAAGGTACTAATGCAATCTATGTTTATACAAACGACACGTCAGAGGAAAACCTTATAAACATGGCAAAGGACGCTGCCGAGATGGCTAAATCCGATGGCGATTTTAAAGTTAAGCAATTCCTAAAACAAAAATTTTCAAGCAGATATGAAGTTTTCCCTTTCGAGATTGAAAAAAAAGAAAAGGTTAAGAGAT
>CAZTAY010000046.1:0-19017 GCA_964611655.1 uncultured Eubacteriales bacterium | reverse complement strand
TAATGAAAAGCCTCCACTTTTAAATCCACCAGGCAGCATCTCGAAACACATAAATGATACAAGGTATCCTGAAGCGACACAAGAAAGAAATCGTCTTGTTTTTAAATCATTGAAAAAGAATAGTGCAGTAAAAGATGTTAATAGAATTATTGCCAGAGAAGAAAAATATATTAATATTTCTGTATTGTTCAGCATATTTTCTCACCCATTATTATAAGCTATGCTTTTTCGTTACTTATATTATATGGGTGAACCATAAAAGAATTCCCTATAACATTTACTATCAATAAAACTATCAATGCATATTAATACTGCCCCTGAAAAAATCGAATACCTTATCAAGCAATTTAAAACCGTTATGACCTACCCCTTCAACAATATCATATCTGACATTTAAACCGTTTTTCATATAATCATCAAACAAGGACTTAGTCTTTTCCAGTCTGTTCTTCCCGCCGAAAGTATTTTCTACTGTACTTGTGTCTTTATCCCCAACAATAATTTGAATAGGCTTATTTTTTAGCTTGTCTATATTAAAAGCTACACCATAAAGGTTTTGAATATCCATACACCCTAAAGGCCATTTTTCAGTATCAAACAAATAGGTAATCATACTCATGGAACCGATTGAAATGCATTTAATTCTCTCAGGGTGTATGTAAAAAAAACGATGTGCAAATTGAGCTCCACCAGAAAAACCATGAAGCATAATTTTATTTGCTTTTAAATTAAACCTATCCCAAAATTCATTTATCATATTAATTAAAATTTCATCAAATCTTATGCCATTTTCTACAGCCATAAAATAATTTCCCAGATCAGCTTCTATATTTCCGCTTTCAGGTATTCCCACAGGAAAAAGAGGAACAATGATTACCGAATTGGTTTCCTCTGCAAATAACTTAAAGCGGTTTCTATAACTCTCTGCACTTCTTTCACTGCCATGAATAAGAACTATGGTATTGTAGGATTCAGGCTGATCTATTGTATTATAACTTTCAGGCAGATAAACAAAATACGAAAATCTAGGATCAAACTTGCATGTGTATGCGGTTATATATGGCAATCTATCAAAAAAGGTCTTCTTTTGCATATAAATCTCCTATCATTTAAAATACTGCTTTTCTATCCAAGTTCCTAAGGTGTAATGCCTCCATTAAATTCACTGCACTGATCCTTTCATGACCTTCTATGTCTGCAATCGTTCTTGCAACCTTTAGAATTCTATGGTATGCCCTACCGCTTAATCCAAAAGCATCAAATGCATCTTTAAGCAATTCCTTTGCTTCTTTATCTATTACACAATGTTTTTCCACATGGGTTGCTTCCATATGTGCATTGAATTCAAGGTTCGTTCCTTTGAATCGCTCCTGCTGGATTTCTCTTGCACGCATTACCTTTTCTGCAAGCTGTGCTGAAGTTTCCGTATGTTCTTCATTGCTCAAATCCCCGTAGCTAAGGGGAGAGAGTTCAATATGTAAATCAATTCTATCTAATAGCGGTCCTGAAAGCTTTGACATATAACGAAAAATTTCACTTTCTGTGCAATGACATTTATCAGTTCCAAGATAACCGCAGGGGCAAGGGTTAGACGCTGCTACCAGCATAAAATTAGAAGGATATGT
This sequence comes from uncultured Eubacteriales bacterium, assembly GCA_964611655.1. Classification (GTDB taxonomy): domain Bacteria; phylum Bacillota; class Clostridia; order Lachnospirales; family CAZTAY01; genus CAZTAY01. Next base: position 17,392 of record CAZTAY010000046.1, on the reverse strand, counting down.
AACTGTTCCGGATACTCTGGATAATGTAATATCCTTGTCTTCCATAGGCTGCCTTAGTGTTTCAAGAGTTGCTTTAGAAAACTCTGCAATTTCGTCTAAAAACAAAATACCATGATGTGCAAGAGAAATTTCTCCAGGCATTGCAGGAGAGCCACCCCCAACTAAGGCATTGTGTGAAATTGTATGGTGAGTTTGTCTGAACGGTCTTGTACTAATTAGACCATCTCTTTCCTTTAGCAGAGATCTTAGGCTGTATATTTTGGTCACGACGATACTTTCATCAAAAGACAAGGGCGGAAGTATAGTAGGCAATCTTCTTGCCAGCATTGTTTTACCCACTCCCGGCAAACCTATAAGCAAGATATTATGTGCACCTGCTGCTGCAATCGTCAGCGCCCGTTTCACACGTTCTTGACCTTTAACATCCGAAAAGTCAAGATCCGGTTGTGGATTGTCTTGTAGTTTGAAATTATGATGATTTCCTGTTTTAAGTGGTTTTAATAATCTAACACCATTTAAGTGATCCTTAACCTCTTTTAGACTTTTTGCAGCTATTACATCTATACCCCTAATTAAAGAACCCTCTGACTTATTTGCATATGGAATTATACAAGACTTAAGTCCAAGTCGCTTAGATTCGTCCACAATAGATAAAACACCTTTTATAGGGTTTAATGAACCATCCAATGACAATTCGCCTGCCATTAAAATTCCTTGTAAATTCTCAATCGGGATCAAACCTTCCGCTGCCAGAATCCCAACTGAAATAGGCAAGTCAAAACCCGGACCTTCTTTCTTAACGTTACCAGGGGCAAGATTAACGGTTATTTTTTTGTTAATCCTTATTCCGTTGTTTTTCAGTGCAGCCCTAACCCTTTCTTTTGATTCCTTAACTGCTGAATCAGGCAATCCAACTACTTCAAAACTAGGCAAAGCATTTGATGTATCAACTTCAACTTCAACTAAAAAAGCGTCTATACCCTTTAAAGATGCGCTTAATACCCTTGCAATAACATTCATTTTATCACCATGCCTTAACTAGTCACATTTTACTCTGTTTCATCAGTCTTTTTTTCGCTGATAAGCTTTTTTACTTCATTAATAAAAGTTGATACGTCTCTAAATTCCCTGTATACAGAAGCAAACCTTACATAAGCAACTTCATCAAGCTCTTTTAGCTTTTCCATTATAACCTCGCCAATGAGCTTGCTTTTAATTTCGCCTCCCTGTGAAGGAATGATAACATTCTCAATTTCATCTAATAGTTCTTCAATTTTCTTATCAGAAATAGGCCTCTTTGTGAGAGACCTTAATATGCCTGTTTTAATTTTTGATCGTTCATAAGGTTCTAAAGTCCCATCTCTTTTTCTTACAGCAAGCGAAATCTCAGATGCTCTTTCATATGTCGTAAATCGGTTTTTACAAGCCTCACACAATCTTCTTCGTCGAATAACAGTATTTTCTTCATGCGCCCTTGAATCAACAACTTTCGTATCAGGATTGTTGCAATTTGGACATTTCATAAAACGCCTCCCGCTATAAATGAAAAATATTGCTATCTAATCAATCAAAGTCTGTAAGTTGAGTAATTGTTATAAATTGTAGATTGCAATTTACATTATAAGTATAATATCAAACGGAAGGCTCGTCAATTCGCTCTTATCTTGCTTCAACAATAAATTTTATTGAAGTCTTTGACTCACCGTCAATATCAATTTGCGAAAATGCCGGTATTGAAATAAGATCAATACCATTTGGTGCAACATATCCTCTTGCAATAGCGATAGCCTTAACTGCCTGGTTAAGTGCGCCAGCGCCGACTGACTGAATCTCAACAACTGTTCCCTTTCTTGCAACGGCGGCAATTGCTCCTGCGACTGCTTTCGGCTTTGATGTAGATGATACTTTTAATAATTCCATAGCGACCTCCGCATATTTATGATGTAAATATTATGCTCATAACATTTCATAAATATGCTATATCAGTTTAAAAACATTTGAATTCTTTCCAATAATTAGATTGAATAACTGTTCTAAAATAATTTTCATCCTAAACATCCTTCATACGAATGTTTCTATCCAGTGACAGATTTAGCACATATTTCTATTATACTCAATACTAAAGTTACTAATTAGTCACAAAGTTGGAGGTCTCATTATGCAGTGGATATTACAAGACATTCCGCTGGGAAGAAATATTCAGAACCTGCGAATGGCAAAAAATATGACACAAATTGAGGTTGTAGAGCAATTACAATTAATGGGAAGTTTGATGTCAAGAAGTACATTGGCAAACATAGAAGCAGGAAGAAGGAATATCAAAGCTAGTGACTTAAAAGCGTTGAAGATATTATTTAGTGTGGGATATGAGGAGTTTTTCAGGGATTGAAGTTTGATAAGCGAACTGTTAATAATATTCAATGATTAATCTAGGATATGGTGCAATGGTGCAATAACCATATAGACACATCATTAATAGGAAGTATTATGACAATTTGATTTGATTTTACTTATAATATTTTGTTGAACTCTAAACAGGAATTATGTAAATAAATAATAAGATAAGTGAAATGATAAATGAGAAACAAAAGTGTCTTGATTTCTGTTATTGGAACGAGATTGAATAAATAAATTGTTTTTAGGGTATTATACGTCTTATCCTTAAAGGCAAGAGTTAATTTGAAGGTATAGCGGAATATCTTTATGAATACTAGCTTTTGTTTTTAAGGTAACTGCTCATCCCTTACTCCCATTTAAGCAATTCCTGTTTATAAGGAAAAGTCTTTGCATACAGTGAGCGTGGCTTATGCTTGATAGTTTTTTATAAATGCTAAAAGGAATTGCAAATATTGTTTGAGTTTTCACATTGATCGTGAAGAGAAAACTCAAAAGCGGAAGAACGGCTCCCCCTGCCCTCTTCCGCATTTTTTATGCAATAATATGTGAATATATCAAAGTTCCAGGTTTACAACTAAGCGTTTCTCAAACTTAGAACTAACGTTAATTTAGCCTACACCAAATCCTGAAATTTTCATTTCATAATCACAAAACAAGCCCAACTATTAATAATATGAGATTAACATTAGCACAGTTTAATATGATTGCATTAGCAATTAAGGAGGCCGTTATGATAAATAAATTACACAATGGTATACTCATAAATCGTCATCCGGGAACTTCTACACAATCATTCGGCTCATTTTCTGCGGATGTTAACGAGATTTCAGTAGGCATGCCCGTAGAAAATGCTGTAGTAAAAATATATGAACACACTCCTGAACCTAATACTTTAGGAAAGCAAGTAGAAGAGTTATTCACAAACGAAAACGGTCAGACAGGTACTGTAGAACTGCCGACACCTCCGATTGACCTCTCACTTGAACCACAGCATATTGAGAAACCTTATGCAGAATATGACATTGAAGTCGTTTCCGATTATAATGAGACTATGATTGTAAAAGGTGTTCAGGTATTGCCAAAATCATTGGCTCTCCAAGAAGTTTCGTTATTGCCAATAAACTCCACAACACCTATTGAATTTATTGATGTACCACCACATGTTCTTTGGGGTGATTATCCTCCTAAAATACAAGAGGATGAAGTGAAACCTTTGCCCGAGCCTACTGGTTTTGTTGTGCTTGATCAAGTAGTAGTACCACAATATATTATTGTGCATACCGGAGCACCCTCCGATAATACAGCAAAAAATTATTGGGTTACTTTTAAAAGTTATATTAAAAATGTAGCATGTTGTGAAATTTATGCAAGCTGGCCTGAAAGCACAATTAGAGCAAACGTACTTGCAATAATTTCCTTCACTCTTAACAGAGTATTCACAGAGTGGTATAGAAATCAAGGCAAGAACTTCACTATAACAAACTCAACTGAGTATGTTATAAAATGGAACATTTGATTACAATCCTGTCTTTAAACGGAATTGTTCTTTTAAATTATTCAGCCTTTGAGTATCCTCTAAACGCTTTTTACTTGCCTCTTCTTGAATCTGCCGTGTTTCCTCAATCCCCTTAACAATTGTTTCCCATGTTTTTTCTAATGTCTCAACCTTTATTGAGCTTCCGGAACTAAGCTTTGCAGTTAGTTTTGATTGTTCAACAGTGTTTTGAGCGTTTTTTAGTAACATTTCATTTGTTCTTTGATCAAGTGCCTGCATTGCCTGCGCCTGAACTTTTTGTCGTTTTAATAAAATTGCTTGTGCAAGAGCCTGTTTAAAAACAGGTAATGTTATAATGAACGCAGAATTTATTTTTCTAACAAGGTTAAGATTGCTAAACTGCATTGTTTTAATCATAGGCACAGATTGCATTGCCACGTTTTCGGCAACTCTTAAATCCATAATACGCTGGTCTAGTATTTCTCTGGCTTGTCTTAAGTTTTGAATGTCAAGAGCGGTCATATTATCGTTAGTTTGTTCGTATTCTTTTGACATTTGTTCGATATATGCATCAATTTCCTTTAAACCTTGTTCACCTGCCAAAATATATTTCACTAACAATTGATAGTATTCCACATTGGATTTGAACATGTTTTCAAGTTTATTATTTGATTCAATAATCTCATTTTCATACTTCTTTAGTTGCACATAAATTTTATCAACTTCATTGCCCATTGAGTTATACTTTGCCAGTATTTGTTCGATTTGCTTTTGGACATTGTTAAAGAGCTTACCAAAAATACCTTTTTTATCGTCTTCTTTTATTTCGTTAATATCAAATTTATCCATTATTTTGCCAAGATTCCTAAGCATTTCACCGGAATCATTAATTTGATTCATGTTCATGCTACTTAAAATCTGGTCAGAACATTTTGATATACCTTCGGCTGCGTTTTTTCCAAAAACAACAATGGTGTTAGGATCGTTGACTTCAATTGTGCTTACAATGTCATCAATTTCTTTTGAATTAGTTAGCTCCACTGTCATATTTTCCCGTTCTTTAACAATATTATATTCCTTAACTTCTTGGGCTTGTTCAATACCAGTATTGTCTTGATTTCCGGTACTTTTTTCAAAATTTAATGCCATAATCAAACCTCCAAAAGAATGTTATAATCTACCAGCCCTTAAAAAATCGTCCAAAAATGCTATTATCCTTTTTAGCAGTATTTTGTTTTAAACTGCCTTGGGTTTTAAATTCATAAATAAAATGCTGCAACTGGTGTTCGTCAAAAGCACTTTCATCAATGTATTTTTCGATGCTTCTATAACCGGAAGGGTTAAAAACTATTATATCAAAACCAACCAAATTTAAAAACAAAATATATATACAATCTTCAAGACTACACATTTTTTCATCAGCATCTAAAATTATCAGTTTTGGAATCTCGGATGTAAAATCAAACTCTCTAATAAGTCTTATTGTTTCTTTGTCAAGGTTTAGCACAACCGAAAGAATAGTATATTCTAATCCCGGAACATCAGTTTTTAGTAAATTAAGGTCAATCATCTGCTGCATTTTCTCCAGGATAAAGTCCTGTGTGTCTTCTTTTAAGTAATCATATGGATAAACACTGTCCTTTTTTATTCTGACAGGATCAATTTCTCCATTTTTGATGTACTTGTGAACGCTCATTTTAACAGGGTTTGGTGTATTACCCGTAATATGTGGCAATGCAGAAATCAATATAGACCTATCCGTAATAAAGCTTGCCAGCATTGTCCTATAATGAGCCTGGTCATCTGTTTCAGAACCGGATATTTTTGCGAATAAATTAGGAACAACAACTCTTTCTCTATTAACCTCAAATCCCGTTCTGTATTTAGATTCTTCTCGCCATAATAATTTTACCTCGTCATAAGTGGTTTTAAGCGTTAATGGTTTAGAACGCACAAATTGCCTGTTTCTAAAAAGTCCTGTGCCTTCATAGAGAATGGTGTCCAAGTCACGTTCTGCACTATAAGCAGCTGTTGCCTTCCTTACTTTTGGTTCTTTTTGAGGAAAAGGAAATATTTGAGAAGAATTCTCAAAAGTTTTCTTTATTGCTTTGTTAGATAAAAAGAATTCTGCTCCTTGTTTGTCTGGAGAAATTATAATTACGTCAACAGGAGTACCTGAAAGCATTTCAAAGAACAGTGCTTCTGTTTCAGAGCAATTCCCATAATATACAAAAACAGGGATTTTGTTTTTATATTCCGAACTAAATAGCTGTTTTTGATAACGTTTCAACCAGCATAAAAGCTTAACGCCTAAGTTGTGTAGCTTTGACAAAACAGGCTCGTTTAACGAGTCTAAAGTATTAAACAAAGATGTCTGAAGAATCTGATCTGTTTTATCGTGAATTGTTTTCTCAATTTGAAGAGCCAACCCTGCTATTAATTGTTCCTTATTGTTATACTGAAAATGCTTAATTGACTTAACTTCTTCAATTGAAGGGTTTACAAGTCTGTGTTCAATTAATATAAAAGTTTTACCAGCATTTTCAATGCCAATTTTCCAGTTGTACAAAAGGTCTTCATACTCACGGCGTTCCGTTATTCCGAAAATACCTCCGTAAATATTATATATTTTTTCGGAAGGAAGAAGCCCTCTTTCAGAGTTACTTTTACAAGTAACATCCATGAAGTTTTCATTTATCCATGAGTTGGTTATTATAAGACCAGTCGAATCATTGGTCTTTTGCTTAAGCTCTTCGATTACTTTAACTTGACTCAGATCAATTGTAGAAAAGTGATTATCAACCTCGCCAATTTGACCTAAGATCTTTACAGTTGAATATTGGTTTAAATTGTCAACCTTCTTGTAGGACTCGTCAGAATTAAAATTTAGATATAAAACATCACAGCCTGCAACCTGCATTACATGCAAAAAAACAACCTCAAGCTTAGTTATATCTCCCTCAAACAAAATTTTTGGAGGACTATCTGCTCCTAAGTCCTTAAGCAAGTTCTCAAAATACTTTTTAGTCCAACACATAATCTTTACAAAAGCATTTTTGAGTACACTTTCTGTCATACCCTGTTCTTTAATCGATAACAGAGTATTATACAATGCTTTTGAAAACAGCTGGCTTTTATCGTAAGGTGTTTTATTGAAATATGCTACTACTGCTTTTGTTATGAAATCCAAATCAATTTCAAAATTTGAATCAATAACCTTAAACAAATAGTTAATCTCTATATTATCAGGATTGTGTAAAGGGTATCTGGTATACAGTCCCTTTTTTTGTGTCTCTATCTGATATCTACGAAAAAACAGCATATGCTCCTTATCAAAGCCTATAATTCGGCAAAAAAAAGTGCCTCTGTTTTTTCTGTTAGATATGGGAATAAAATAATCTTCATTGTTTTCAAGTTTGAGAAGTGAATACATGTTATCACCCTAAATGCTAGTTTGTATAGTATATGATACAATAATGCTTTTTCTTTGTCAAAGCATAGGAATATACTTCAATAATTTTATGATTCTGTAACTACGCTCTTTTATAATTAAGGCGGTTCTGAAAACATCTATATTAAATTATTAGCAATTTTCAGAAAAACCTTAAATTCTAAAAATGCGTTATCACATTTTCAAGTATAAACTCGCTGAAATTATCTCTATCAGCGCAAATAAAACCCTCGTGTTTATAAGGATAATCCTTCGGAACATATGATACATCAGCTTTTAACAGCATTGGTATGTCAAGTAGACTGTCTCCTGCACAAAGAGATTTTGCAATGCCCATTTTATGTATAAACCTTAAAAGCGCCTCACCTTTATTTATGTTGACTGGAATAATATATATCTTTTCTTTAAGTGTATCAATTACAAAATTTTCACTATCAACTAATTGACTAAAAAGCGGAATAACCTCATTAGGGTTCTTATGTTTAAAAAAAAGAAAAAAACCATCAACTATCCGTATTTCCACGGCAATAATATCTTCAATCTTTTCTTTTAATCTACTTAGTTCGTATATTGATTCTCCTAGAATACTAAATGATTCATCCTGCCATTCTTTGTCAACTTCACCGTTAATTAATAAATTTGCTCCGTTAGTCGTAATTGCATAGCTTTTAGACGTATTAACCGGCAGTCTTATCCTTTTAAATTGTTCAATGGATCTAGTTGTTACAGGCACAAGTAAAACTTTCTGGCTTATAAATTTTAATAAATTATATGCTTTAAAAGTCATAAAAGAAATGCTTCTGCCTTCTAGTTCCTCAACACAAATGTCTTTTTCATTTGCTTTTTTATATGAATGAATTAATGTGTTATCCATGTCAGAGAAAAAATACAAAGTACACCTCTTATAGTTGATTTAAACATCAGCTGCTAGGTCTTTTATGATTCCACAAGCATTATATCTTCTTAGTGGATAGGTTTTAACTGGTATATTCTTTTCTTTTGCAAGCTCGATTAAATGGGACACATGAATATTTTCGGCATTTTCATTGATTAAAATAACATGAGGTTCTCTTCTAAGCAAAACTCTTGTTGCTTCACCAAGTCCAGGCTTTATTAAATTAATGTCGCTAATGCCATAGTCCTTAGCTATTTTGATAACCTCGTCAAGGCCTGTTGAACCATAATTAGAAAAATTAATATTAATCTCTTTATTAACTATATGGCTCAAAACCGTATCAATAAATTCATATGTTCGGTCTTGGTCTATTAGGTTGCCATAATATGCAGCGCCATGAAAATCTTTCTCACCTATTATGCCCCGTTTGTAGAAGGTTCTGCTAATAAGTCCACAAATTGTTGCGTTAAGACATGAACTTGCAATTAATAAGTCATGATCTGTACCATAATATTTAGCAATCCCGGCAGGGTCAGCCAAAACAGCAAGCTCAGACGAAATGCCATTATATTCCAACATTTCTTTTTTTAGCTCTGAGAGTATTGCACCTTTTCCAGTCCAGCCATCCACAAATTGAATATTCTTAGGGTCATGGTTATTAACAATAAAGTTTATTGCATTTTTATCAATACCTTTTCCTCTTATAATTGAAATGGCATAGTGTGGAACATCAATATTAAACAGGTAACGAATTACCCTTTTTAGTATTATAGCAATAGGTATGCCTGCTCTTGCAAAGGAAACTAGTACAACATCCTTTCCCTTTGCTTCAATAATCTTATGTGCTAATATTTTAGCTGCATCAGAACAATCTTCCGAAAAGCTTTTAAGTGCGTTATAATATTCTTTAATATATGCATCAGAAGGCGCATATTCCAATGGAAGCATTTCACTGTAGTGAATTCCGCTTTGTATGTATTTCTCCCGTTCAGCAGTGCTAAGGGGTTCAACTAAACCGCTAATATCTTTTAATAGCAAAATTACGTCATCTTTTAAAAAAGTGCTGTTCATTTTACACCCATTTCACTAAAAAAATGTTTTCGTTCCCACAGCTATACAAGGCGTTTATAAGTGTTTTTAATCCTTCTTTATGAATTCCTGATTCTGTCACTATTATAACATAATCATATTTTTTTATGTTATATATATAAGTTGTTCTTGAGGGGTCATAAAAACTATTCAATCTATACCTTTTTTGTAAAGGATAGTTAGCGTTGTCGGAAACGGCTATTGGACTTCTTGTTGTAGCACAAGTTGATACTTCTGCTCCAGAATTTTCTATTGCAGCACCAACTATTATTGATGGATACATAAACTCTTCAGTTCCAATAGTCAATACATTTTTTCCTGCAAAATTCAAACCCATACATTTAATAACATCATCAGCCAAAGAAAGGCACTTTTCATGGTATAACGAAGGATTAACTCCTGTTCGAGGGTCAAGTAAACCTTTTATTTCATATACTATAGGTTCCAAACCACAGTCTTTCATCATTTCATCTGTTTTAAAGCTATTATAAGAATCAGCTATACTATAAAAATCTATATCCTTAAATGAACTTAAGTATTTTTGCTTAATACCCATTTTTGATATAGATTTACTTTCTGCTGCGTTATTTATGAGGGAAAGAATAAATATTGTTGTGTCAAATGATATGATTTTGTTTTCTTTTAAAGAATTTATAACATTCACAATCGTTCTGCCTGTTGTTACTTCGTCCTCTACAAACACCATTGTTTTATATGTACTTAATTCTTGCTGGCTAAGGCTACTGTATAGTGATTGAGCAACTGCATGACTGTGTTCTTCTTTAAAGTCAACAATTTTTAAATTATTACACAAAGATTCTCTTGTAGTCTGTATGTAAAAAGAATTAGCACCCACCTCCACGGCAACCGCAACTCCAATTGCAGTTGCCGTTTCAGCAAACCCTATTACAAGAACCTTTTCGTCGTGAATCTCATCAGCTAAACTGCCTAGTTTCTTAAAATATTCCAGCGCATCTACAGGTGAAGTTGGGATATGTTTCGCTTGTTTTCCGTTTACAATCAAGAAGCTTCTCCTGCTATTGTTTTGTCGTTTTGCTATATAGATACTCTGATCATTTAAAAGTTCCATTATGCTCTTCAAACTTCTGTCCTCTTTATTCCATAAACACTTGCAAGGGCAATTATTTTTTTAGCCCATTTCTCATGTGTTTTAAGTTCGTTCATCCTGCCTTGCATCGTTCCGTTTTTAACACCCAGTAAATGGTTTTCCCAATTAAGAATGTCTTTAGCATCAACATAATCATTCTCATCAACCATGAAGGCTTCTTTAATTGTCCTTAGCTGTGAAGGGTGAATAGCGGTTTTCCCAATAAAGCCGTTAAGCTTATCCAGCTCCAATTCCCTTTTAAGACCATCCTGCCATCCCTCATACCCGCCTTTAAAAAATTCCCAAACAGGCGCAGCAACTACATAGTCCCTCAAAAACACATTTAAAATATCAAGCATTGTGAAGTTAATAAGACCAACATCATAGATTGTTTGATTAACGTTCCTTCTTAATCCGTAAACTTGGCAAAAATCACTTCCTCCAATACGGATATTAAGTACATAGTCTTTAATATCGTCTACAGCCTTTTTGATATCGGTTAGCGTGTTTATGCGGGTTTCAGCATACAAAACATCGGGACTTTCAATGGTAGGCATAACATATATGGTTTTACTGCTTATGGTATTAATTCTTAGAATTGCTTCTTTATATGCCTTTGCGTTTGAATTACTAAATTTAGGTAAGATAAAACCATCTAAATGGACATGGTTATCACCTAGTTTATTAAAGAATCTTTCCATTTGAGCAGCATCTCTTATTCTTACAAAAACACTTGGTATATGTATAGGGTTTTCTTTTGTAGTAATTGATTGGCTAAAACTCCTGAAAAAATCAATCAGCTTTTGTTCAGCAAACTCGGAGTAATCATCTCGAATTGAATCCTCTAGACATAATGCCAATGAGCTTAAATCTTTACAGTCACCTTCTAGCAACTGTTTTGCCCATTCAGAGTTAATTGCAGGAATATACAGCAAAGAGCCAACCGCGTATGAAAGATATTCTTTTGGGAGCTTAATATAGGCGTTTATCAATTATATCTCTCCATTCACAGTATAAGACCTTTTCAGCGCCTATTAGCTTCTGTCAGGAATTAGTGTTTGAATAAATTTACCGAATCCGCTTGGATTTCTGGTCTGAATAAGTACAATTCCAGGGCCTCTGAATCGGCAAACCAGACATTCCCCGGACATAACACTTGAAACCCAGCCATTTGATGCCTTTTCTATATTATAGTCCATGTAATCCGCCCAAGCAACCAAATGGCCATTGTCAACTATTACCTCTTCCCCCTGCGCAAGGTTGATAGGGTGAATTGCTCCAAAACTGCTTATAAATACAGTACCCTTACCCTTAGCACCAAGTATGAAAAAGCCTTCCCTTGAAAAGAAACCTTTTGCAATGTTTTGCATCTTTGTATCAATTTCAACACCGTCAGTTGCTGCCAAAAAACCGTCTTTTTGTATTCTAAGACCATACGAGCCATCCAATTCAACGTCAATAATTCCTCCAGGAGTTGAATGAGCAAAGATAACTTCTCCAGGACCTCTGGTTGCTGTCAGGTACTGAAAGAAGAATTTTTCTCCTGCAAGCATTCTTGTAAAACCTTTGAGAATTCCACCCTCCACGCCACCTGAAACATCAATGGTATTACTCATTGAGATCATAGCATCCGCTTCTGCTTTCAGCCTTTCACCGCTTGCGAGGTTATATCGTACAATGGGATAAGCCCCTTCATAAAGTATTTCATAACCCATTTTGTTCTCCCCCAATAGAAATCTCTATTAAGCAGCTTTATGCAATATTAATACCAAAATTTTGACATAATGCTCTAAGTCCGCCTTGGAATCCGCTTCCAAGTGCATTAAATTTCCACTCAGCTCCGTTTCTGTAAAGTTCACCAACAACGATTGCAGTTTCAATTGAAAAATCTTCACTCAAGTCATACCTGATTAGTTCTTCGTTCTTTTCAGTATCAACAATTCTAATAAAAGCGTTAGAAACCTGACCGAAATTTTGCTTTCTTTCTTCTGCTTCGTATATTGTAACTGTAAAAGATATCCTTTGAATTTCAGCAGGAACTTTTGAAAGCTCAATCATTATTTGCTCGTCGTCGCCTTCGCCTTCACCTGTAAGGTTATCACCCATATGCTGTACAGAACCGCTAGGATGGGTAGTATTACTGTAGAATACAAAGTCCTTATCAGTTCCTATTTTCCCTGATTCTGTTAGTAAAAAAGCAGCCGCATCCAGATCAAAATCAGATCCACCGTCATATTTATTTATATCCCAACCAAGACCAACCATTATCTTTATAAGACCGGGGTTTGTTTTTGTTAAATCAACCTTTTGTCCTTTTTGTAAACTAATTGGCATATTAAAATCTCCTTTTTAATAATTAAACATTAAATCCAAAGCTTTTGCAAAGAGCAGATAGTCCACATTCATATCATGCTCCAACTGCGTTAAATTTCCAATCATTTCCGTTTCTATATATCTCACAGACAACTATTGCAGTTTCTATTGAAAAGTCCTCCATAAGGTCAAATCTTATTACTTCTTCGCCGTTGTTGTCATTTTCATTAGCCATTTTACATACCCTTACATAAGCATTTGCAACCTGTCCAAAATTTTGTTTCCTTGCAACAGCTTCGTGTATGGTAACAGTTAAAGCAATTTTATGGATTTCTTGTGGCATTTTAGAGAAATTGAAAATTATAACTTCATCATCACCTTCGCCTTCTCCAGTCAGGTTATCACCTGTATGAACAACTGCTCCGTTTCTGCCGTCCAGGTTGTTATAGAAAACAAAATCTTCGTCGTTTAAAACTTTACCATTCTCCCCAAGCAAGAAAGCTGCTGCATCAAGGTCAAAATCAAATCCACCATCATATTTGTTTGTATCCCAACCAAGACCAACAAACGCCATTGTCATGCTTTTATCAAGACTTACTCTCTGACCTTTTGATAGATTAACAGGCATTCTAAATCCCTCCTTGAATGTAAACTAATGTGAGTTCGACATTTCCAATACGCTTGCTTCAAAAGTAGAACTTTTCTTATTTTCGAACATTAGAGTCATATTTGACTTTGTCTAACTATTGTTAAACTAGATATATCTATTTGCAGTGTCAAGTAACCCTTTATCAGTTGTTGCTTCGCCAACTGCATTAAATTTCCATTCATCCTGATGCTTATAAACTTCACCAAAAATCATTGCAGTTTTTCCATCATAATTTTCTGATAGGTTGTATTTGCATAATTCTTTGTTTGTATCTCCGTCAACAATCCTGATGAATGCATTTTTAATCATTCCAAAATGCTGATTACGTTCAAATGCTTTGTAAATATTGACAACAAATACTACTTTTTCATATTGCCCCGGAATAGATTTAAGGTCTATAAAAATCTGCTCGTCATCACCGTCACCGCTTCCAGTTAGGTTATCACCCATATGCTTGACACTGTTGCTTTCATGAATAAGATTTCCAAAATACACAATATCTTTGTTAGGTTTCTTAGTAGTAGGGTCAATTATACTACCTGAAAGCTTACCTCCAGCTTGGCATAAAATAGCTGAAGCGTCACAGTCAATATCCTGAGGAGCTTTAGAAAACAAACCCGATAAAAATCCTCCAGACGGCTTGTCTGCCTCATCCCATCCAAGACCCACCATAATTTTTTTTAATCCGCTGTTTCCTTTTGTTAAATCAACCTTTTGACCTTTTTGTAAGTTTACTGACATGATTTACCCCCTTAGCTTTTAATTATAACCTTTCTTAACATATCAACAGGAATTATCAATACGGCAGGTAATAAAACCAGTCCCCACTCTGAAATTGTCAGACCATAACTGCTTAAGATAACTCCGCCAAAGTATGTCATAATAATTTGGATTATAACAATTAGTCCCATGACCTTTATGAAACCATTGTTTTTAGTTATATTATCAAAGATATTAACCTTTTCTGTCCTTGCATTAAAAGCATTAAACACAGCCGCAAATATAAAGAATGTGAAATATCCTGTCATTAAATATAAATTATCAATTGATGTTCTAAAGCCTAGTTTGAAAAAGTCTGTTAGCAAGAATAACATACTAACCAAAAACACATAGGCACTGCATGTGAGTATTGAACTCCACATATATTTGCTTATTATGTTTTCGTCTCTTCTCTTAGGACGTTCACTCATATAACGTTTAAGGGCAGGTTCTCCTCCAAACGCCAATGCAGCCAACGTATCCATTACAAGGTTTACCCAAAGAATTTGTGTAATCGTCAATGGGTTTTCCATACCTAACAAAGGACTAACAAATGAAACCATAACCGCAGCAACATTAATAGTTAATTGGAAAATAATAAATTTTCTAATACTGTTGAAAATGGTTCTGCCATATAAAATTGCTTTATCAATTGAGCTGAAATTGTCGTCCATAATTACTATATCGCTTGCTTCTTTTGCAACCTCTGTTCCTCCGCCCATCGCGAATCCTACATCGGCTTTTTTAAGAGCAGGAGAGTCATTAACCCCATCACCTGTCATTCCAACCACAAGATCAAGCTCTTTTGCAACCCTTACAAGTCGGCTTTTGTCACTTGGCAGAGCCCTTGAAATGACCCTTAAGTTAGGAAGCATTTCCTTTAAACGTTCATCATGGATTTCTTGCAATTCCTCTGATGTCAGTATAATATCTGAATCGTTTTTTAATAATCCAGCTTCTTTAGCTATAGCAACAGCAGTATCTTTTCTGTCACCGGTTATCATTACTACTTGAACACCTGCATTTTGGACTTCCTCGATAGCAGCAACGGATTCAGGTCTAACTTCATCCCTTATTCCCATTACTCCAACCAAAGACCATTCACCACTTGGCAGACTGTCCTCACCCAGTTCCCCTTCAGTAACAGCAAGTGCAAGTACGCGGATTGCACGTCTTGCCATATCGTCAATCTTTTGATTAATTATTTCCTTGTCTTCCAGCTCCGCAACTCTTCCGTCAATATCAATAAAGCTTGTACATTCAGCAATAATTTTTTCAGGAGCGCCTTTAATTAATGTTAGGTTATAATCACCTTCGACTCTTGATGCTGAATATTTATTTTCACTGTTAAAAGGTATTGAAGAAATCTCTGCAACTTTAAATTCATCTGTTTTTCCTGCAACAAACCCAAGTATTGCCCTTTCAGTTGCATTTCCTCCGATAATTGTATTCAGAGTGCCATCAGAAGATAATAATGCGCCTGTGTTGTGTCTAACACTAAGGGAAAGTATCTTTCCTAGTTCGTCTACAACAGAGTCATAGCTTGTATATTCCCTGCCCTTTCCATCTATGAATGCAACGGCTTCGAGCTTGCCTTTTGTGATTGTTCCTGTTTTATCGCTGAATAAAATATTTAAACTTCCTGCGGTTTCAATACCGGCAATTTTTCTTACCAAGACATTGTCTTTAAGCATCTTGCTCATATTAAGTGAAGATACAATTGCAATCATAAGTGGCAAACCTTCAGGAACTGCCATAACTATAATAATTACGGCAAGCATAATTGCTTGTACCACATCATTAACAACAACCATCCAGTTTGAACAATAACTCATTATTGCAGCCATTTCAAAACCATTGTGTATTACAATTTTTTGAAATAAAAATGCAATTGCAATAGCTATACCGCCAATATACCCAAACTTGCTTATGCTGTTTGCAAGGTTTGAAAGTTTAACTTTAAGAGGAGAGTCCCTTTCATCATCCCCTTGCAGTTCTCCTGCAATTGTACCATAAACAGTTTTGTCGCCTACAACATTTACAAGCATGACTGCATTACCTGAACAAACAACAGTACCTCTAAAGACTTTATATTCATTCAAAAAGTCCATTGCTGCGGATTGTTCTATATAGTCTTCCGGCATGGGTTTTTTACTTGCTTCCTTACTTTCACCATTAAGGGTTGACTGGTCAACCTTTATACTTCCTGAAATAAGAATACCGTCAGCAGGAATTTTATCACCTGTTTGTAGTGCAATGATATCTCCACTTACAATGTCGTCAATGGAAATTTCCACTAAGGAGCCATTTCTAAATGTTTTGCATTTTATTTTAGATGCCTCTTCTTGAAGCTTTTGGAATGCATTTTCATTGTTATATTCTGAAAATGTGGAAACAAATGTTGCAAGTATAACTGCAATTGCTATTCCTAGGGATTCATACCAATGTGTTTGACCCAGAAAAGCAAAAATAAGGTTTATTGCAAGGGCTACACATAATATCTTTATCATGGGATCTCCAAGATTACCTAAAAGTTTGTCCCAAAAGCTTTCTCTTTCCAACTCACTTAAAACATTTGAACCGTTCTTTTGCCTGGATTCTATGACCTGTTCATCGGTCAGTCCTTTATAATCCATTAAATTTCATCCTCCCAGTGTACTTTGCATTTATTTAACCAGCAATAATATATACTGCAAAAATTATTAATTTGTTTGTCGAATTAATACAACAACTTAAAATTTATTATACATGAAATAAAGCTTAAGTCAACGAATCAAGAGTTTTGTTAAAACTTTATTTACATTTGGCGTATATTCAATTTTTAGATGGTTTGTTATTATCAATAGATGTAAAATTTTTATGTATAAGTTCCTTGATATTTGAAAAGTGATTTTCATCTATAAAAACATGGTTAATAGAATAATTTGAGAAACCAAACCCCTTCGTAAAAGGCAAGGGGTGTCTGTGAGATACTTACTTGGTCCCCTTTCCCGAATGTGGATAACATAACCTATAGTCGATGGCGCTGGCAAAGTCCCTGCGATATTAAACGATCGTATCGCAATATCATTGGACTCTGCTGGATTAGTTAATGCATAATAAGGTTTCGCATGTCTATCTAAGACTTCATCTGTTTCGGTATTGACACGGACTCCATAACAATATTCACAGCCAGTTTTAACCAGCGCATGTGCAAAATCAACCAGTTCTTGAACCGTGCACAAATCACCTCGTTG
>CAZTAY010000045.1:12887-19301 GCA_964611655.1 uncultured Eubacteriales bacterium | reverse complement strand
ATTTTTTTCACATTAAAAGAACTAATTTAAAAATTCTATTAATTATCAGTTGACATGCAACTTAAAGTTTATTATAATGTTTTTAAGTTGATTGCTGTTCTATTATAAATGTTAAAAGGGGGAGTTTTTCTGAAGTTACCTAAGGAAATTTTAGCGCATATTGAATTCGAACTTTCGCATTATGCTCATTATAAGGAGATCTTAGAGTATGAGCGTAACAAAATTTTAGAGGACATGCCCTCTATGAATATAGCTTTTTCTAAAAACAAAAATTTTTCAAACCCAACAGAAAAAAAAGCATTTATGCTCCTAACATCCATGACCATAATGAGTTTAGAACGTTCAGTGCATATTATTGAAAGAACAATTAGTTGCCTCGACGACTTACATAAGAAAGTATTTGAGATGTATTATCTGGATGGCAAAAAAGATATTAATTTAATAACACTTAAATTATCCTTATCGAGAGAAACTTTCTATCGATATAGAAAACGCATTATAGAAGCATATGCTTATGAATCAGGGGTTGCAGGCGTCATAGATGTTATAGATGAAATTTCAGTAAAATAAAATAAATTTGGGGAATTAGATTATCTAATTCCCCAAATATTTATAGATTTATATTACTCACCCGCTAAAAGTTATGATACAACTTTTAGTCAGTATCCCTTAAAAGTGCATAGTGGCAGCTTTAATTGCCGACGCTATATTTACTATAAAACAGTCATTTCTTTTTTAAGTCTGTTTGCAGTTTCACTACCCTTTATTATTTCAAGAATAGCAAAAGAAAAATCAATTGCGGCTCCTGGACCTCTGCCAGTTAAAATATTACCGTCCCTTACCACCGATTCATTTACCAATGTTGCGCCGTTTGTAATAAGAATCTCTTCCATTCCCGGAAAACATACTGCATTTTTGTTCTGTAACAGCCCAAGACCTGCCAATACCACAGGTGAAGCGCATAAAGCAGCAATTCTCTTTTCTTTTTTGTGGAATTCTTTAATCTTCTCACCCAGAGGCTTAAACTCTATGAACTGTTTATGACCAGGGCCTCCCGGCAAAACAATCATTTCTGCCTTTTCAAAATCAATTTCTTCAAACAAAAACTCTGCAATCACACAAAGTTCCCTTGCACTTTTAACTTCTCTGCTGCCTGTTATTGAAACGGTTTTAACAGGAATATTTCCTCGTCTTAAAATATCAACAGGCGCGCAAAATTCAATTTCTTCAAAGCCGTCAGCTAAGAAAATCAGAACATCCCCCATAAATACTCCCCTTAATCCTATATTAGTAACTCACTTAGAGTCTATCCAAAATAGCTGTTTCAGTCAAAACGGACCGAAACATGCACTCTGCGCCACTCCTTTGGCTACACTTGTGTGTCAGGGCGCATAATTCAACTGTAATTGTCTTACGCAAACAAGTTTGCTAGAGCTGATTTTCAATTGAATTAGCTATAATATAGCAATTTGACTTTTTTTTGTTCATGGTTAAATATGAAAACCAAATTGCATAACGCCTAAGACAGTTTCCGTAGGCAATCTGTACAAGACAAGTAAGCGACGACGTATTGTGCAAATTGATAGGAAAATGACGAGAGCGATTATTGTTGCATAGGATCTTAAATAATATAAGTCTCATTCTTTTTAGGAATAGCGTCTAGTTCTTTTTTCTTTTCCTCATAACCCGGTCTGCCAAACATTGCATAAGTAGCGTTTTTGCCTTCTTCAACCCCCGGCTGATCAAATGCGTTTATGCAAAGGAGTTCCCCTGCATAAGCCGTTGCAAGCTCGAAGAAATATAAAATTTGACCGATTGTGAACTCATTAACTGAAGGAACAGTAATAGTCATGTTCTGTTTTCCTTCTTTTGTTAAGGCGTATTCCGTAGAGAGCTGTTCAACCTTAATTAGTTTACTGTGAGTTGCTCCTCCTAAAAATCCAAGGCTTGGAATATCCTGATAAATTTTAGGTATAGTAATTTCTTCCCTGTATTTATCAACCCCTAAGAATACCACAATCTTGTCGTCAGGGCCTTCCACATAAAGCTGAATTTGAGAATGTTGATCCGTAACGCCAAGAGCTTTAACAGGGGTTTGACCTGCAAAGATTTCATTGCCCTCATTATCAAATTTTTTGCCAAGAGATTCCGCCCAAAGCTGGGCATACCAGTCGGAAATATATTTCAGCGAATCCGCATATGGTATTAAAACAGAAATATTCCTGCCTTTATTCATTCCAATATAGCTAAGCACTGAAAACATTAATGCAGGGTTTTTGTATGGATCTTCAAGGCTGCATAATTGATCCATGTATGCAGCGCCTTTAAGCATCATTTCAATGTCTATGCCACACATTGCTGCCGGCAAAAGCCCAACTGGACACAGCTCCGAAAATCTACCGCCAACTGCTGAAGGCACAATAAAATAATCATATCCTTCGTCTTTTGCAATTTTAATGAGATTTCCTTTTTCCTTGTCCGTAGTGCAGACAATATTATCTTGGATGTTGCCCTTTCCTAGCTTATCTTCAAGCATTTGTTTAATGATCATAAACTGGGACATTGTTTCCGATGTGCTACCTGATTTGGAAATTACATTGAAAAGTGTTTTAGTAATATCAATATTGTCAAATAAATATACCAGTCTTTCAGGGTCAACATTGTCTGTAATATATAACCTTGGATAACCACCACGTTTTTCCCTTGAAAGCTCGTTATAAAAAGGATGATTCAGGGCTTGCTGAACCGCCATAGGACCAAGGGCTGAACCGCCTATCCCAAGAACAACAAACGCATCAAATTTATCCTTTTTGTTTTTAACATATTCATTAATTTGCTCTACTATGTCTTTTTGGTTATAGGGCAAATCCATCCAATCTAATTGACCGTTTTTGCGTTTATTATCAACGCTGTGTTTTGCCTTTGAAATTTTTTCTTTGATTTCTTCTATATCCTTAGTTTTAACGCCTTTTTCTCCAATTGATTCTGACATCATGTTATTAAAATCCAGTTTGAATCTAAAGTCCTCTTTATTTGTAATTTGAGTCTTTGAAATCATACAAACCTCCTTTAAATTTGAACAATCCTATAATCAGCCGCCTTTGTAAGTCTGTTCATTATAGCGGCGCCAAGCCCCATTTGTTCAAAACATTCGGAATAAACCACTTCAGCACCAAGCCTATCAAACTTTCTAAGGGTTTTAAATAAGTTCTTGGCAATTTCTTCGGGGTCTTTCCGTCTGCCGACGCTAATTGCGAGATTTGTATTATATAAATCAATTGTTTCATCTGTTGCCAGTACCCCTGATTTAATGCCAAGTACCGAGTCCTTAATAAGCAAGTGATTTATTTTAGAAACAACTTCTTCTTCCGATCCTTTAATAATAGTTATCTTTGCTTTTGGAGAATAATGCCTGTACTTTGTACCGGGCGCTTTTGGAGTTGAAACTTCAATTTGTTCTTCGTATCCGTCAATTACAGTCTGTTCCAGCACCTCTTCAATGGCTTCCTTTGTAACAGTGCCGGGGCGCAGGATAACAGGCATTTTATGAGTAGTATCGACTATGGTGGATTCAAGCCCTAACCTGCACGTTCCGCCGTCTAGTATAAGCGGTATTTTACCTGAAAGATCAAACGCCACATGTGAAGCTTTTGTGGGAGAGGGTCTGCCTGATAAATTTGCGCTAGGCGCAGCCAAAGGAAATTTACATTTCTTAATTAGCATTGTGGCAATTTCGTTTTGGGGAAACCTAACTGCAACCGTGTCAAGTCCGCCTGTGACAGAATAAGGAATCTTATCAGTCTTTTTAAAAATAAGCGTAACAGGTCCCGGCCAAAATGCATCCATGATTTGTTTAGCAGAATTGTTTACTTCCAAAGCAACTTCATCAAGCATCTTAAGGCTTGCAATATGAACAATCAACGGATTGTCAGAGGGTCTGCCCTTTGCTTCATAAATCTTTTTTGCAGCGGATTCATCAAAAGCGTTTGCCCCAAGTCCATAAACCGTTTCCGTAGGAAATGCAACCAAGTTTCCATCTGCAAGAATTCTAGCAGCCTTCTCTAAAACCAAGTCCATCCTCTTAGAATCTTTGATCTTTTCGATTATTGTTACCATTTTTAACCACTTATTCCTCCAGCGCACCGCAGCATTTTTTGTATTTCTTGCCGCTTCCGCAAATACAGGGGTCATTTCTACCAATTTTTTCGCCTTTTACCACTGTTCTTGATTTCTTTTGTTGGCTATACCATTCTTTTTGTTGTTCCTCATTAGCAACATTAGACCATAAAGGCAGAGTATAAAGATGCTTAGCCTTAAATTCAACCATTTTCTTGTAAAGACTTTCCCAGCTAAATGAAAAATTAACGTCCGATTCTTCATCAAGTTCTTCCACATCTAAACCATTATCAGTTGCTTCGTTTATTCCATGTAAGAACCCTAAAAACATTACAGGAGTCATTTCAAATTTCTTTGCAAGCTCCCCTAGTTTTCCACTTAAAGAGTTTAGTTTTTCAGTTAAAAGATGCTCATATATTTTTTGTTCCGCAGGAAGGTATTCATTCCAGAATTTCTCAATTACCTTTCCTGTTTGCTCGTTATATGCATTTGAAATCCATTGTTCATAAAGCGACATTTTGTTCTTCTTTCCTTTCCAGAATTATAACCTCAACATCCTTGAGCATTTCCGTAATGCTGCTTAGAATTTCTTGGTTTTCCATTAATTTCTGCTTAACAGGAGCTCCTAGCACAACTATGTCTATAGAGTTTTCCTCCACAAATTGGGCTATACGACCGGGAATATCTTCATCAATAAGACTAAATACATTAGCGCCAAGCAATGCACCGTATTCAAACAAACTTTGGATTAGCTCTGCCGCACCACTTTGATTAAATATCCCTAAACCTTTCTGCACAGTCAGAATATTTAATTCCCCTCCGCCGACTTTGATTTCGTCATAACCTCTGTCAATTAATCTTTTACTATTGGACTGCGGTGTTATGCAAACTAACACTTTTTTGTTTTGTTCCTGCACCCTTACCGCTTCCTTTCTTATCTTAATAATTCATTCTATTTAATTGTACTAGAAAATTCTGGATTTTTCAACTCTATTAAATTAAATTTTATGAGCCTCTGAAGCAATTGAAACAATTACGGAAACTGCCGCTGCCATTGAGTTTACAGGAATGAATTCAAAAGGACCATGAAAGTTATGACCTCCTGCAAAGATATTAGGACAAGGAATACCCATAAAAGAAAGCCTACAACCGTCAGTACCCCCTCTGATAGGTCTTATTTTAGGGACTACCCCAACGATTTCCATAGACCTTTGGGCTTGATAAACAATTTGCATGTTACTGTTAAGCTTTTCCATCATATTATAATATTCGTCAATAAATGTTAGCTTTAGTACGTTTCCATGTTTTTCATTAATATTATCACAACAGTTTTTCAAAAATTCTTTTCTTTCTAAGAATCCTGTTTTAATAAAATCCCTAATCAAAATCGTAAGTTCCGCGTCTTTTACGCTTCCTTTAAAACCTGCCACATGAAAATATCCATCATAACCCTCGGTTGTGGCAGGGGTTTGATCTTTAGGTAATGATTCCACCAGTTCACAGCCTATTAAAGCGGCATTTTTCATTATGCCCTTTGCATATCCCGGATGAACTGATTCACCTGTGATCTCAACAATAGCCCTTGCAGCATTGAAATTCTCATATTCCAGTTCACCCACTTCTCCGCCGTCAATGGTGTATGCAAAATCCGCCGGAAAAAGTTCTATTTCAAAATGATCCATCCCTCTACCAACTTCTTCGTCAGGAGTGAAAGCAAAGTATATATCTCCATGAGGGATATTGGGGTTCTTTATAAAATAATCTATGGCCGTTAATATCTCCGCAATCCCTGCCTTGTCATCAGCACCTAATAAGGTGTCTCCACCAGCCACAATTATGTCCTGACCTATATAATTGTTTAGTACAGGAAATCTATCAGGAGAAATTTTTAAATTTTCAGAATGTAATAATTGGATATCCTTGCCATCATAATTTTTAACAATCCTCGGCTTAACGTTCTTGCCTGAAAAATCTCCACTTGTGTCCATATGCGCAATAAATCCAACAGCTTTAGTTTTTGTTGTTATATTTGACGGTAATTTACAGTATATGTAACCTTTTTCCGACAAAGTAATTTCATCAATTCCCATTTCTTTTATTTCACTATACAGCTCTTTTGCAAACAAAAGCTGGCCTTTAGTAGTGGGAACAGTTTTAGAATCATATTCACTTTGGGTATCAAAAGTAACATAACTTAAAAAGCGTTTAACACAATCAATCATTTCTTGCCTCCTATGTTTTAATATAGCTGATTCAATTATAAATCGGCTGTAGCAAACTTGTTTGTGTAAGACGATT
>CAZTAY010000045.1:5574-12787 GCA_964611655.1 uncultured Eubacteriales bacterium | reverse complement strand
CAATTGAATCGAGCGCCCCGCCTAACGAGTGTAGCAAAGCGGAACGAGTGGCGCAGAGCGCTTGTTTCGGTCTGTTTTAGGCCGAAACAACTATAGCTGATTCAATTATAAATCGGCTGTAGCAAACTTGTTTGTGTAAGACGATTTACAATTGAATCGAGCGCCCCGCCTAACGAGTGTAGCAAAGCGGAACGAGTGGCGCATGTTTCTGTTAGTCAAAACCTAAAAATCCGTTTCCAATTATTTGTGAGGAATTGCTTATTGTTATAAATGCTTCCGGATCAACAGCCTTCACAAAACGCTGAAGCCTGACCCCTTGCCGTCTTGAGGTTACGGTTGTTATAATTTCTATTTCTTTATTAGTAAAACCGCCATTTCCTGAATGGGTTGTTGCTCCCCTTTCAAGTTCTTCAAATATAAACTTTTTTATTCTGTCGGGCTTACTTGAAATAATAACGAAAACTTTGTAAGTATTCAAGCTCTCAAGCACAAGTTCAACTGCAAAAGATTTTAATAAAACCCCAAAAATATTAAATAACAATATATCAACGCCAAAAATAATCCCTGAACAAACAGCGATTAAAAAGTCAGCAACCAATAGGGCTACGCTGATTTTTAAATGAGTGTATTTTTTTATAATAGCAGCAATAATGTCAGTTCCGCCCGTTGTTCCTCCAACCTTAAAGACAATTGCACTACCTATCCCTGGAAGGAAAATAGCATAAATTAATTCTAAAAAAGTTTGTTTTGTCAGAGTACCATGCATTGGCATTGTTATTTCGAAAAGCCATACTAATGCAGACAAAAGAATGGTGCAGTAAACTGTCTTTTTGCCAAAGGATTTGCCAAGCAGCAAGAAACCCAAAACAAGTAGTATAATATTTAAAACCATCATAATAAAGCCAACGTTGATGCCGGGAATAATCTTAGCAAGTACGATTGAAATACCGCTTACTCCGCCAAAGGCAAACCCGTTAGGTGCTTTAAACAAGTGAATGTCAACAGCAAATAATAATACTCCAAAAGTCATTACAAGATATTCGTAAAATGTTTTCTTCTGCATATATACTCCTATTATTGGGGTTGACCTAAGCAAACCTAATCCTGTGGACATAGACATTTAGAGACCTTTTCTATAGAGCATTGGATACCCATGTCTATTTAGTTGTCCATAATCTGGAGATTAACTTAAGCATACCTTTTGCAAGTTTATTGAGACAATGTGATTTCAACATTGGACTAGGCCACACGGGTGTTTCTCTCCGTTTTGGGCTGAAACAGCTATAAAATAAATAGCCTATCCAATAAATAATGAACCGGATAGGCTTATAATTCCTTTTTGTATAGCAATTCCACTTTATACTAACATTTTTTATTCAAATAAAGAGGAATTGCCTAAGGGTTGCTTCCGCTTTTGGTTATTTATATCAAAGTAACCCGCTGTATTGTTTTTATTCCCGTTAAAGTATAAATTTATTTTATATATCCTAAATTTATACCTGCCAGTTTGTCTAGGTTTTCCGATTCTCCTGTTTTGATTACCAATTGATTAATCCGGCAATTTTCGATTATACCTTCGCTTAGGTTTTCTCCTGCAATCTTACCAAACCTCATGCCGCTTCCGGTTATAGTGAACTGACCTACAATTTCACAGCCTAGTATTAATCCGCCTAAACTGTTGGAAGCAACAACTCCCCCAACTGCCGTCTTGTCATCAGCTTGGATGTTTGCATAGCCTTCAATATAATTAGTCTTTGCAACGCCGCCCACATTGCTTCCGGATACACCACCGGCCATTAAACCTTCGGCGCTGCCGTTTATATTAACCTTGCCATAGTTATTTATTAAGTTGCCATAGTCGTTTGTTCCTGCAAAGCAGCCTAAAATTGTTTTTGCGCCTTTTGCAGTTGCCGTAAATGTTATATCATTGTTTTCTATGTTTCCTTCAAGATTATACCCTGCAATCCCGCCAATATTGTTCATATCACTGTCAAAATATCCTGTAATCTTAGCGTTTATGCCTGAAATTTCCCCTTCGTTTATTCCACAAACTCCGCCAACCTGTTCAAAAGCACCAACTAAAATTATATCGGAAATTACCGCCATGTTTTGGATTTTTCCTTTGTTATGCCCCACCACAGAGCCTATTCTGCCATGGCTTATATTAATGTCAATTGAAGTGTTTATATTGCAGCTTTCAATGTCTCCGTTATGTTCAGATGCTAAAACACCATAATTTTCTGCTGCCAGTTCTGTGTTGCTGCTTCTCATTTTTGCTTCAATCAATCCTATATCCCTGATAACTGAATTTTTTCCTGTTTTGCCGAATAATGAAGTCTCGCCATTGTCAATGACTACATTTGTCATTTTGTAGCCGCTTCCGTCATACATGCCCGTAAAATATTTATCAGCCACATTATCTGTATGCAGACTTCTACCTTTAAAATCCACATCATATGCTTGTCTGTAGTTCATACCGCTTCCCAATAACCAAATATCCATAAAATCTTCATAGGACGAAACTATATGTGGCCAGCTAAATGAACCGTCAGTGACTATAACATTAAATTCTGTTTTTCCGCCGTCAGAAGCATAGCCTGTAATAATGGCTTGCTCACCTGGTTTTTGGTTCAAAGACTTAAGCATTAATTTATCGTCTTGCACAAAAGGCGAAATATTAGAATTATCAGATTCAAACCTCATACCATTGAGTCCATATGGGTAGTATCCTTCCAGCACAGTCTTTATACCCTTGCCTTCGCCTAAAGGTATTCCCTGCAATGGCATTTTATTTATAAAAGCAGCAGATTCAAGAACACCATCAACGCCACCCCCACCGCCGGTTCTAACGCCCTTCATAACTATGGTTGCTGGCTTAACATTCCCATTTTCATATACATAAATAATCCTTGAAAACTCACCTCTGGTTATAAGCCTGTCTTCTTTTTTCTCCTTAATATAATCTAATAAAGCGTCTTTTTTCCCGTTTTTATCAAGTGTAGGCTCTAATTGAGACAAGACCCTGGTTTGAGTTAATTTTGTGTTTGGATTTTTTAATAACGGATTATCTATAATTCCCACTTGGTAAAGCACATTAGAGGCTAAGTCATACCAATGTGTATTATCACGTTCCTTTGCAAATCTGATATTATTATGTTCACTTATATATGAGGCACAAAACGCTTTAATTTGAGCATCAGTAACGTAGTCATCCGGTTTGAAACTTCCGTCAGGAAAACCCATTAAATAACCTTTATCAGAGCAATAATTAATTTCTGATTCAAACTTATGACCTTGAATGTCGTTAAATTCTGTGCCGGCACTAATTATGTTAATGTTAAGCAACAAAGACAAAACAATCATCAAAGAAATGACCTTAAATCTCACCATCAAATTTTCTCCTTTCATTTCGTTATACTATTTCATGTTATTAGGTCTTATAAGCTTATAAGAACTCATAAGAACTTATAAGAACTTATAAGATCTTAGTAGAACTTAGTATTTCAAAATGCAGAAAATTTATACTGATTGAAAGATTTAAACAAATCATAATATTATAGTAAATGCTTTGATATAGCTGTTTCTGTTCAAATGAAACCAAAAAGGAATCAACCCTAAAAAATTGCTTATAGTTTTTCCGTTCCTATTATTTTAACTTTTTGGCTTGCAACCTCCGCCACTTCTTCACAGTCTTTAATATTATCCAAGCACACAGTAATATGTCCCATTTTTCTATTAGGTGAAGCTGTCTTTTTTCCATATATATGCAAATTAACACCCTCCAAAGAAAGTGTTTCCTCTGCACCTGTTACAATTGCTTCTCCTTTATAACCCTCTTCAGATAATATATTTCTCATTACAGAAGGGGTAAGCAGTTTTGGACTTCCTAATGGCAGACCTGTAATCGCTCTAATGTGCTGCATGAATTGTGAAGTTGCACAGGCTTCAATGGTATAATGTCCTGAGTTGTGAGGACGAGGGGCAATTTCGTTAACCAAGACAAAAGACTTGCTCATGTTCTCAGCTTGTGTTACAAACATCTCCACACAAAACATTCCCACACCCTGAAATACATTCATGACCTCTCTGGCAATATCCATTGCCGTTTTAGTTGTTTCCTCTGAAATATTAGCAGGTACTTTGGTTTGTTTAAGAATATTGTTCTCATGTTCATTTTCAGCAACGGGATATACAACCGTCTGACCGTTTATGCCCCTGCAAGCAAGCACCGAAATCTCCATTGTAAATGGAATAAATTCCTCAATCATAAGTTCTTGTTGGTCTCCTTTAAGAGCAGTCCATGCAGCATCTATTTCTTTCTCTTCATTTATGACATAATTGCCTTTTCCGTCATACCCTCCTGTACAGGACTTTAATATAAGAGGATAACCCATTTTAGAACCAAGTTCTTGTATTTCAGATTGTGTTTTAACGGAAAAAAAATCAGGAACAGGTATGTTTGCGTCTTTTAAGCATTTTTTTTGAGTGAACTTATTCTGAATTATTTTAAGGCTCTTTGCTGTAGGATAGACTACAAATCCTTCTTCTTCCAGCTCAGTTAGTGCATCAGCGTTTATATGTTCAAACTCGTATGTTAATACATCTGTTTGTCTAGCAAGCTCTCTGATTGCACCTCTGTCATTGAACCCGGCTACTACATGTACATCTGATATGCTATGTGCAGGACAATCTTCAACCGGATCAAGTATGGCTGCAAAAAAACCCATCTTTTTCGCTTCCAGCAGCATCATTTTTCCAAGCTGTCCGCCCCCCACAATTCCTATTTTTTTTGAAAGACTGTTATCCATGAAAATTCCCCCTATATAGCGTGTTGCTTTGATAAAAAACCAAAACCGGAGTTACCCTTAGGCAAAAATTTTTTTAGAATTGCTATATAAGAAAAGCCGCCGTTGACGACAGCTTTTGCATTTATTTTTTGCCTTTTGCAGGTTCTATATTAATCTTGTTGCCCTTAATTTTAGTATGCTTCATTTTATTAACTATCTCTTTAGCATACTTTCTTGGGACTTCTACAAAAGTATAATCAGAAAAGATATCTATTGAACCAATCATCCTACCTGGTATGCCGGTTTCTCCTGCAAGAGCACCCACAATATCTTTTACCCTGACTTTTTGGTTCTTGCCAACATTTATAAACAGCCTTATAAATTTACTATCGTCTTTCTTTGAAACCTCGCCTTTTTTGCCTTTTATTATTTTCTTTTTATCATCCGAGAGTCTTTTCTCGTTTGTTAATTCACGTTCAAGGGTTTCAACAAAATCCTCTTCTTCTTCATTTGCATAGAAAGACATTTTAAGTAATGCTGCTGCAATATCAATAACCGCATATTCTTCTTGAATAAGGGTTTCGACTATATTAACCTGTTTTACTAAGCTGCCTTCTTCAATAACATTCTTAATTTGTTCTATATAAGACCTTGTTTTAATTTCCGCAACATCATTTAATGTAGGCAGTTTTTGAGGAAGTATTTTCGCTTTTGAATAACGCATAATATCTTTTAATTTGTAAATTTCCTTGCCCACTACAAATGTATAAGACTTTCCGAACTTTCCGGCTCTTCCTGTTCGGCCTATTCTATGAACATAATATTCCTCGTCCTGTGGCACATCATAATTTATTACAATGTCGATATTATCAACGTCAATTCCTCTGGCAGCCACATCAGTTGCAACAAGAATTTCAATCGTACCACTTCTGAACTTGCTCATTACCTTGTCACGCTGTGGTTGTTTTAAGTCACCGTGCAGCCCTTCGGCAAAATATCCCCTGCCCTGCAAAAGCTCAACAACATCGTCAACCCTTTTTTTTGTGTTACAGAAAACCAGAGTAAGGTCAGGAGAATACATGTCAATTATTCTGCAAACCGCATCAAGTTTGTTTTTTTCTTTTACTTCAAAGTAAATCTGTTCGATATTTGGGGCTGTAATCTCTTTTCTAACAACCTTAATAAGAGCCGGGTCTTTTTGATATTTTTTAGTAAGCTCTAAGAACTCGTTCGGCATTGTTGCAGAGAACATAATGGTTTGTCTTTCTTCCGGAGTTTTATCAAGTATGGTTTCAATATCCTCTCTAAAACCCATATCCAGCATTTCGTCTGCTTCGTCTAGGATCACCATTTTAACGGTTTCCATTTTAATGGTTCTCCTGCGCATATGGTCCATTACGCGGCCAGGTGTTCCAATTACCACCTGGGCACCTTTTTTCAGCGCAAAAATCTGACGGTCAATGGGTTGTCCGCCATAAACAGGCAATACTCTTATACTTTCTCTGTATTTAAGTAATTTTCTAAATTCCTCGCTAACCTGTATAGCAAGCTCTCTTGTAGGACATAAAATAACCGCTTGCAGCTTGCTGTCCCACGGATCTATTCTTTCAAGACATGGTATTCCAAAAGCAGCTGTTTTTCCCGTCCCTGTCTGGGATTGACCGATAACATCCTTGCCGGACATTATTATTTCGATGGACTCCCCTTGTATTTGCGTTGCTTCCTCAAAACCCATATCAGCAATTGCACGCAAAATATCTTCCTTCAAATTCATTTCTTCAAACTTTAATGTTTCCATTCAGTAAAAATCCCTTTCATAAATACAACAAAATCACGAATCTCTATACTTTTATAGAGAAATATCAAGTTTTAACTTTAAATATATCAACCTTTGTTTTCTTTGTCAATCCACAAACCGCATAGCCTTTATGATATTATAGCTAATTCAACCAGCAATCGGCTGTAGCAAACTTGTTTGATTAAGACGATTTCTAATCGAATTATGAGCACTGACACACGAGTGTAGCGAAGCAGAACCAGTGGCGCATGTTCGGTTCGATTTGAACCGAAACAGCTATATAGCTAATTCACATTGAAAATCGGCTGTAGCAAACTTGTTTGCTTAAGATGATTCCAAATTGAATTATGCGCTCTGCCAAATGAGCGTAGCAAAGCAAAAGTAATGACGCAGAGCGTGTGTTTAGGTCTGTTTTTCGAACGAAACAGCTATATAGATAATTCATTAAAAAATCCGCTGTAGCAAACTTGTTTAATTAAGACAATTTCTAATCGAATTATGCGCCCTGCCACATGAGCGTAGTAAAGAAGAAGTAATGACGCAGAGCGTGTGCTTCGGTTTGTTTTTATAACGAACAGCTATATAGATAATTCATTAAAAAATCGGCTATAGCAAACTTGTTTGATTA
>CAZTAY010000045.1:0-5474 GCA_964611655.1 uncultured Eubacteriales bacterium | reverse complement strand
TTTGATTAAGATGATTCCAAATTGAATTATGCGCTCTGCCAAATGAGCGTAGTAAATCAAAAGTAATGACGCAGAGTGTGTGTTTCGGTTTGTTTTTCGAACGAACAGCTATATATATAATTCACTAAAAAATCCGCTGTAGCAAACTGTTTGCTGAAGATGATTTCAAATTGAATTATACGCCCTGCCGCATGAGTGTAGTAAAGCAAAAGTAATGACGCAGAGCGTGTGCTTCGGTCTGTTTTTAGAACGAAACAGCTATATAGATTAATTCATTAAAAAATCGCTGTGGCAAACTTGTTTGATTAAGACGATTTCTAATCGAATTATACGCCCTGCCACATCAGTGTAGTAAATCAAAAGTAATGACGCAGAGCGTGTGCTTCGGTTTGTTTTTAGAACGAAACAGCTATATAGATAATTCATTAAAAAATCGCTGTGGCAAAATTGGTTTGCTTAAGACGATTTCTAATCGAATTATGCGCCCTGACACATCAGTGTAGCGAAGCAAACATAATGACGCAGAGCGTGTGTTTCGGTTATTACAACTATAGTGCGAATTATCTTAAAGCTCTTTCGTAAAAACATGCAGATCTCCGTTTACTTGCTCCAAATAATTCAGCTTTCTAAAAATCTTTAATGAACCTATATTTGAATTCTTAACCACGGCTCTTAAACCTGACAATGTTTTATATTCTTTTATTTGCAGTTCTAACAGCTCGATAATTTTTGTACCGTAACCTTGTCCACGGAAATTTTTATCTATGCTATAAGATATTGTTGCTATATCTTTATCAATATCGATTCTTATTTGTCCAATAGGTTTTTCTTCTTCATATATATAAATAACCGAATTATTATCCTTAAGCTTTTTCAAAAACCATTCTTTATGATTACTAAAAATTACTTTGTCAGGTGATAAGGAGTTGTTTCTCGTTTCTTCTTCGTTAATCCATTCAAATAATAAATTCATATCATCCATAGTTGCTCTTCTTAACAGTCCGTTTATTATCATTATAATCACCATTTTTATTATTTACCATAAATGCTATTGTGATACTTTATACAATAAAATTGTTGAAAATTAAAAAAGAAGCCCGAAAAAAATGGCTTCTCTTAGATAACATTTAGAACCCGTGTTTAATAAGATGTTGCCCATCTTTGTTAGGTCGGCTTGACATAATTGAATATGCCTTAGCTCTGCATTAAATAATAAAAAATCGCAATTTAAATCGAGCAGCCCACACAGGTTAATAAGAATTGTGTTAAATAAATACCCAAAATGCCGGTCCCGAATTTTGACACCTAGCGCAAGCTAGGTGGGTGCCGCATCCTCCATTTTGTCTTCCACTGCCGGCAAAGCCGAATTACTGAGGCCTGACATAGCGGAGAATATAAAGCTCCCTTTGTGAAAATGTAGGTTCAAAAAACAGGTTGCCGTACATCCTAGGTCTGATGTAGCAAGTTATCTAAACCGAAACTGTCTAAAGCCGACCATTTCTGCTTAAAAACTGCAAGTCAAACATGGAATTGCTCAAACTTAACAATTATATCTATATTATATAGTTATTAAGCAAATTTTGCAACAACGATTTATTCTCCAATACTTTCCAGAGCAAGCTCAATCATATTGCCAAAACCTTTTTCACGTTCTTCCCCTGTTAATGCGGCGGAAGAATAAACCTCGTCGGAAATGGTAAGAATCGAAAGAGCTTTTTTGCCTAGCCTTGCGGAATTCATATAAAGGGCAGCCGTCTCCATTTCAACAGCCAAGACCCCCATTTTAAGCCATTCCATTGTTCTGCCTGAATCATCATAGAAAGAATCTGAGGTTAATATGTTTCCAACATTCACACTTAGTTTTAACTTTTCTGCCTCTTTAACAACATTGCTCAAAAGCCCATAATCCGCAATGGGTGCAAATGTTCCCGGCAGATTATATTGCATTGCATAATTTGAGTTTGTACATGCTCCCATAGCAATTACAATATCATTTACCTTAATGTCTTTGCTAATTGCTCCGGCAGAGCCTACTCTTATTATTTTTTCTACATTATATTCATTAAACAACTCATATGAGTAAATCCCTATCGACGGAACACCCATTCCATGACCCATGACCGAAATTTTTTTGCCTTTATAAAATCCTGTATACCCCAGCATACCCCTTAATGTATTAAAACAAGAAGCGTCCTTTAGAAAATTTTCCGCAATGAATTTAGCCCTCATAGGGTCTCCCGGCATAATCATGTTTTGTGCAATTTGATCTTTAGTTGCTTGGTTGTGTGGGGTTGGCATAATATTTCTCCTTTAAAATATTATTTAACAACAAAGTTAACAATCTTTAAGGGAACATAAATCTCTTTAACAATTTCCACGCCGTCCAGTCTGCTTGAAACAGCCTTGCGCGCCATTTGGATTACTTCATCTTTTGGTGTTTCACGTTGAATTGTAATATTACCTCTTAATTTTCCGTTAATCTGGATAGCAATTGCAATTTCTTTTTCTTTCATTTTTTCTTTGTCCGCTTCTGGCCATTTTTGTTCAAACACAGAATCTGTATGACCAATGGCTTCCCACATTTCTTCTGCTATATGTGGCGCAAAAGGTGACAAAAGGATAATAAGTGTTTCAAGGCTTTCTTTATCAATGCCGCCTGCTGCTTTTGCAGTTTCAGACAATTTATTAGTAAACTCCATAAAACCGCTGATAACAGTGTTCATAGAATATGCTTCCAGTCTGTTGGTTATTTCATAAATAAACTGGTTGCTAACTCTTGCTAAGTCCTCATTTACCGGAATCAGGTTATCTTTATATTGCATTACAAGTTTCCAGGTCTTGGTCAGATATCTAAATACTCCGTCAATACCGCTATCATCCCATTCAGAATCCTGTTCAGGAGGGCCTACGAACAATTCATACATTCTTAGTGAATCACAGCCATAATTTTCAA
Source organism: uncultured Eubacteriales bacterium (assembly GCA_964611655.1). Taxonomy (GTDB): domain Bacteria; phylum Bacillota; class Clostridia; order Lachnospirales; family CAZTAY01; genus CAZTAY01. Next base: position 2,521 of record CAZTAY010000045.1, on the reverse strand, counting down.
CAAGTTCATCAGGTGAAACAATATTTCCTTTTGATTTACTCATTTTAGCGCCATCACGGTTTATCATGCCTTGGTTAAAGAGTTTTGTAAAAGGTTCTTCAAAATCAACAGCACCAATATCATAAAGGAATTTAGTATAAAATCTTGCATATAATAAATGAAGAACAGCGTGTTCAATTCCGCCTACATACACATCCACCGGCAGCCATTGTTTAATAGCCTCTTTAGACGCAAGTTCTTGGTCATTCTTAGGATCTGCATATCTTAAGAAATACCATGAAGAACCAGCCCATTGTGGCATTGTGTTTGTTTCTCTCTTTGCAGGTTTTCCGCATTTCGGACAGGTTGTATTAACAAATGAATCGATTGCAGAAAGAGGTGACTCCCCTGTCTCTGTTGGCTGATAGGTTTCAACATCCGGCAATAAAACAGGCAATTGATCATCAGGCACAACAACAGAACCGCAATCGTCACAATGAATGATTGGAATTGGTTCGCCCCAATATCTTTGTCTTGAGAATACCCAGTCTCTGAGCTTGTAATTAACTGTTTGTTTTCCTATTCCTTTTTGTTCTAAGAATTTTGTTACTTTTTCTTTTGCATCTGATACGTTAAGACCGTTAAATTCCCCAGAGTTAACCAGAACGCCGTCGCCGACATATGCAGTTTCTAAAGCTTCCTCATTTGATTCGCCTTTGATTACCCTAACAATTTCAATACCGAACTTGGTTGCAAACTCAAAGTCCCTATCGTCATGTGCAGGAACACACATGATTGCGCCTGTACCATAATCAATTAAAACATAGTCTGAAATCCAGATTGGAATTTGTTTGCCGTTCAAAGGATTAATTGCATAAGAACCTGTGAAAACCCCTGTTTTTTCTTTGTCTGCCATTCGGTCAACAGAAGATTTTGTTGATGCATCAAATATATATTTTTCGCCTTCGGCTCTTTTGTCATCAGTTAATAATGCTGCTGAAAGCGGGTGTTCCGGCGCAAGCACCATGAATGTTGCTCCAAATAAAGTATCCGGTCTTGTTGTGAATATTTTCAGGGTTTCATTTCTATTTTCAATCTTGAAATCAACCTCTGCACCATAGCTCTTGCCAATCCAGTCAGATTGCATTTTCTTAACTTTTTCAGGCCATTTAAGACCTTCTAAATCATTCAAAAGTCTTTCTGCATATTCGGTTATTTTTAGCATCCACTGTCTAAGCATTTTCTTTGTAACAGTTGTTCCGCAGCGTTCACAAGAACCTCCGGCCGCTTCTTCGTTTGCAAGAACAGCTTTACAATGAGGACACCAGTTAAGGGGCATTTCTTTTTCATATGCCAAGCCTTTTTCAAACATCCTTGCAAAAATCCATTGTGTCCATTTATAATAACCTGGGTCAGTGGTATTAATCTCTTTGTTCCAGTCATACACAGCTGAAATTTCATGAAGTTGTCTTTTTACATTGGTTATGTTATCATCTGTGCCTTTCTTAGGGTGAATTCCCATTTGAATTGCATAGTTTTCAGCCGGAAGTCCAAAAGCATCCCAACCCATTGGATGAAGAACATGATATCCTTGCAGTATTTTATATCTTGAAAGAACATCACTTAAAACATAACCTCTCCAGTGGCCAACATGTAACCCACTTCCTGAAGGATAAGGAAACATATCAAGGCAATAGAACTTAGGCTTATTTTCGTCAAATTTGTTTACAGGATTTTCTTCCCAACGTTTTCTCCATTTTTTTTCTATCTCACTATAATTATAATTTTTTTGTTCCATAATTTCCTCCCTATGGACGCAATTATTTTATAAATGGAAACACCTTGTATATGTTGATTACAACCTAATTACATGGTTAATTTTCCAATTTAAAAAGAATTGCACTTATCATAGCAAATTAAAATTATATTGTCAATTCAAAGGAAATTTGTAAGATTTCGCAGACACAATTAACAAACATCTTGGTTGCGTAATCATTCTACAGGAACTTTGGAGGTAATGTAGAATATCCCATTGCTTGTATTGCTTGATCTATAGCCTGCAAATCACCTGTTACCATTTGCTTTGAAATGCCTTGTGCTAATAACTTGCCCTTTTCATCTCTTACTATTGCCTCACCTATACAAATACTCCTGCCCATTTTCAGGGTTTTGCCTTCAACAATCAATCCTTCGTCTTTAGCAGTTGCAATGTTATTAACGCTTAGGTCTATTGATACAAAACCTGTGTTTTCAGGCATTTCACAATAACATGCCCAAAAAGCAGCCGTATCAATTACAGAAGCGTAAACACCGCCATGTAATACCCCAAATGGATTTTGATGTTTTTTATCAAGCTTTAACTCAAGCCTGCAATATCCCATATCAAGTTTAGTCACTGTCATAGATAAAAGCTGAAAATAAGAGCTTTTATTTATTAAACTCATAAGTGCTTTTATATGTTCTTGGTTCAGTTCTTTCATATGCAACAGCTCCATGAAAAATTTATTTAATTACAGTATCTTACTTATTATATAAATTATCC
>CAZTAY010000044.1:12781-20019 GCA_964611655.1 uncultured Eubacteriales bacterium | reverse complement strand
AACGTATAAGACCGGGCGAACCACCAACAGTGGAAAACTCCGAGTCCCTACTTAGAAGTATGCTCTTTGATCCAAAACGTTACGATCTTGCGAAAGTAGGTCGTTATAAATTCAATAAAAAACTTGCATTCAAGAACAGAATAGTTGGTTTTAAGCTTGCTGAACACGCTATAGACCCTAACACAGGTGAAATTATTGCAGAAGAAGGCCAAAAAATCTCCTTTGACATTGCAGAAACCATTCAGGATGCAGGTATTTCAGCGGTTGTATTGCAAATAGACGACAGAGAAGTTAAGGTCTTAAGCAATATGATGGTTGCAATTGATGATTATATTTCAGAAATAGGACTAAGCGCTGAAGAACTGGGTATCAAGGAAAAAGTCTATTATCCGGAGCTTAAAAGGTTGCTTTCAGAAGCAGAAGAGCTTACGGAACTAGAAATTAAGCAAATGTTCCTTGACAGAATCCCTTATTTAATTCCAAAACATATTACACTTGAAGATATACTTGCTTCAATCAACTATACAATTTGTTTAGAGTACAATATTGGTCATGTAGATGATATTGACCATCTGGGCAACAGAAGAATTAGAGCCGTTGGGGAACTGCTTCAAAACCAATTCAGAATTGGACTTACCAGAATGGAAAGAGTGGTAAGAGAACGTATGACAATTCAGGATATGGATATTATTACCCCACAAGCGCTCATTAATATACGTCCTGTAACTTCTGCTGTAAAAGAATTTTTTGGAAGCTCACAGCTTTCACAGTTTATGGATCAAACAAACCCTCTTGGTGAGTTGACCCATAAAAGACGTCTTTCAGCACTTGGTCCCGGCGGTTTGTCAAGAGAACGTGCAGGCTTTGAGGTTAGAGACGTTCACCACTCCCATTACGGAAGAATGTGTCCTATTGAAACGCCTGAAGGCCCTAACATCGGTCTTATTAACTCATTGGCGACCTTTGCAAGGATTAATGAATATGGTTTTATTGAAGCTCCTTACAGAAAGATTGATAAAACATTTGATCCTCCAAGGGTAACGGACGAGTTTGTATATCTTACGGCGGATGAAGAAGAAAACTTCATGGTTGCACAGGCTAACGAACCTCTTAACGAAACAGGCGAGTTCGTTAACAAGAAAATAGCAAGCCGTCTTCGTGAGGACTTCCTTGAACTTGAAAGAAACCAGGTTGACCTTATGGACGTTTCGCCTAAGCAGATGGTTTCAGTTGCAACGGCTCTAATACCGTTCCTTGAAAACGATGACGCTAACAGGGCGCTTATGGGTTCAAATATGCAGCGTCAGGCTGTACCTTTAATTAACACTAATTCCCCAATCGTAGGAACGGGGATGGAATATAAAACCGCCAGAGATTCAGGGGTTGTTATTATTGCAAGAAAACCGGGGATAGTTCATAAGGTGCTTGCTAATGCAATAATAATCAAGAACGATGAGGGCGGAGTCGACAGGTATAAGGTTACTAAATTTTTAAGAAGTAATCAGGGTACTTGTATTAACCAAAAACCAATCGTAAATGTTGGGGACAAAATCGAAGCAGGACAAATTATTGCTGATGGTCCTTCAACCCAAGGGGGCGAGCTTGCTCTTGGTCAAAACCCTCTGATAGGCTTTATGACATGGGAAGGTTATAACTACGAAGATGCGATCCTGTTAAGCGAAAAGCTTGTTCAGGAAGATATTTATACATCTGTGCATATTGAAGAATATGAAGCGGAAGCAAGAGACACAAAGCTAGGCCCGGAAGAAATCACAAGGGATATTCCAAATGTGGGCGATGATGCTCTTAAAAACCTTGACGATAAAGGGGTTATTAGAATCGGTGCAGAAGTTCAGGCAAACGATATCCTTGTTGGAAAGGTTACGCCAAAAGGCGAGACGGAACTAACTGCAGAAGAAAGGCTTTTAAGAGCCATCTTTGGAGAAAAAGCAAGAGAAGTTAGGGACACGTCCCTTAGAGTTCCTCATGGTGAAGCCGGCATAATTGTAGATGTTAAAATATTTACAAGAGAAAACGGCGATGAATTACCTCCTGGCGTTAATCAGCTTGTAAGAGTCTATATAGCTCAAAAAAGAAAAATCTCTGTAGGCGATAAAATGGCAGGACGCCACGGTAACAAGGGTGTTATCTCAAGAGTTCTGCCGGTGGAGGACATGCCGTTTTTACCTAATGGCAGACCTCTTGATATTGTTCTTAATCCTCTTGGCGTTCCTTCACGTATGAACATAGGTCAGGTACTTGAAGTCCACTTAGGTCTTGCTGCAAAGGTATTGGGTGTGAAAATTTCCACTCCTGTTTTTGACGGCGCTACAGAAGACGATATTATGGACACTCTTGAAATGGCAAATGACTATGTAAACGGTTCTTGGGAGGACTTTACGGCTAAGTGGAAAGGCGTTATTGACGACGAGTTTTACTATAAGCTTGAACAAACCCTTGAACACAGAGAAGAATGGAGAGGCGTTCCAATCTCCAGAAACGGTAAGATTAAGCTTAGAGACGGTCGCAGCGGTGACGAGTTTGATAATCCTGTAACCGTTGGATATATGCACTACTTGAAGCTTCACCATTTAGTAGACGATAAAATCCATGCCAGATCAACAGGACCATACTCGCTTGTAACTCAGCAGCCTCTTGGTGGTAAAGCGCAGTTCGGTGGTCAGCGATTCGGTGAGATGGAAGTTTGGGCACTGGAAGCATACGGTGCTGCTTATACACTTCAAGAAATTTTAACGGTTAAATCCGATGATATAGTAGGTCGTGTAAAGACATACGAAGCTATAGTTAAAGGCGAAAACATTCCTGAACCGGGAGTGCCTGAATCCTTTAAAGTATTGCTTAAAGAATTACAGTCACTTTCACTTGACGTACGAGTATTGCTAGAAGACAATACAGAACTTGAAATCAAGGAATCCATTGACGATGTGGACGACTTAAGTGTTAACATAGAAGGCCATGAAAATGAGCCTGAAGATGAAATGTCAGGAGATAAAACTGACTTAGACTTGGTTTCAAGAAGTATCGACGCAATTTTTAACAGCGCATTAGAAGACGCAATTGACTTAGATGAAAACGAAGAAACAGACGCTGCCGATGATCTGGATGAAGATCTTCCGGAAGACGATTTGGAATTTGAACTTGAAGGCGATTTAAATTCCATGCTAAAGGGTATTGGTGAATTCCCTGTGGATTTTGATGAAGTTTCAAGCTCTGAAGTGGGAGAAATTCCGCTGGATGATGACTATATAGACGACGATGATATTTAAGTAAACCCGGTTAGCTTAAGCCTAAGCCCCTTTTAAGGGTCTTAGGCGACAAAATAGTTATAAGAATTATAAAAACCCGTAAGAAATCTCTTACTCTCAGTCCTATGCGGCGGAAAGGAGAACTGCATTGTCAACGCAAACAATAGATCAACCTCTTTCATTCGATTCAATCAAAATTGGTCTGGCATCGCCTGACAAAATCGTGGAATGGTCAAAAGGTGAGGTTAAAAAGCCCGAAACCATAAACTATAGAACCCTAAAACCAGAAATTGACGGACTTTTTTGCGAACGTATTTTTGGCCCCAGCAAAGACTGGGAATGTCATTGCGGAAAGTATAAAAGAATCAGATACAAAGGCGTAGTTTGTGACAGATGTGGCGTTGAGGTTACTAAATCAAAGGTAAGAAGAGAAAGAATGGGGCATATTGTTTTGGCTGCTCCTGTATCTCATATTTGGTACTTCAAAGGCATACCAAGCAGAATGAGCCTTATTCTTTCCATGAGCCCAAGAGCCCTGGAAAAAGTTCTGTACTTTGCATCATATATAGTTCTAAACCCCGGAGACACAGGGCTGCAATACAAGCAATTGTTAACTGAAAAAGAATACAGAGACGCACTTGATAACTACGGCAACACGTTTAAAGTAGGAATGGGCGCGGAAGCCGTTAAGCAGCTTCTGGTCGAGATCGATTTGGAAAAAGAAGCAGAGGAATTAAAATCACAGCTAAAAGATACCACAGGCCAAAAACGTATTCGTATAATAAAAAGGCTTGAAGTGGTTGAAGCCTTTAGAATTTCAGGTAACAGACCTGAATGGATGATACTTGATGTAATACCTGTAATTCCTCCTGATTTACGTCCTATGGTTCAGCTTGATGGCGGTAGATTTGCAACAAGCGATTTGAACGATTTATATAGAAGAGTTATTAACAGAAACAACAGACTAAAAAGACTTCTTGACTTAGGTGCACCGGACATTATTGTCAGGAACGAAAAAAGAATGCTCCAAGAAGCTGTTGATGCTCTAGTTGATAACGGAAGAAGGGGCAGACCCGTAACAGGCCCCGGAAATAGACCATTAAAATCTTTGTCCGATCTTTTAAAAGGCAAGCAAGGACGTTTCAGACAAAACCTTCTTGGAAAAAGGGTTGACTATTCAGGACGTTCTGTTATCGTTGTAGGTCCTGAACTGAAAATCTTCCAGTGCGGATTGCCTAAAGAAATGGCAATTGAGCTGTTTAAGCCTTTTGTTATGAAAAAATTAGTGGAAGATAATCTTGCACATAATATAAAAAGCGCCAAACGAATGGTTGAAAGACTCCAGAGCGAGGTTTGGGATGTGCTTGAGGATGTTATCAAGGAACACCCTGTTATGCTAAACAGAGCACCAACCCTTCACAGACTTGGAATTCAAGCCTTTGAACCTGTATTGGTAGAAGGAAAAGCTCTTAAGCTTCATCCTCTAGTTTGTACGGCTTATAACGCTGACTTTGACGGCGACCAGATGGCTGTTCACGTTCCATTGTCTGTTGAAGCACAAGCCGAGTGTAGGTTCTTGCTTCTTGCGCCAAACAACCTTTTAAAACCATCTGACGGTGCGCCCGTTACAGTACCGTCCCAGGACATGGTCCTTGGTATTTATTACCTTACCTTGAAAAAGGAAGGTGAAAAAGGCGAAGGCAAGGTGTTCAAGGACGATAACGAAGCAATATTGGCTTATGATAATGACGAGATTTCATTACATGCCGAAATTAACGTCAGAAGGAAAATGGAGTTTGACGGAGTAGTCGAAAGTAAAATAGTTAAGACTACTGTTGGCAGAATCATTTTCAATGAAGCGATCCCTCAATATATTGGTTTTGTTGATAGAAACGATCCCGAAAGAAAGTTTGACTTTGAAATAGATTTCCTTGCAGATAAAAAAGCTCTTGGAAGAATAATTAACCGTTGCATCGACAAATGTGGTGCAACTAAAACAGCGGAAGTACTTGACAAAGTTAAGAACCTTGGTTTCAAGTTTTCAACAAAAGGCGCTCTTACCGTTTCCGTATCCGACATGGAAATTCCTAAAGAAAAGGAACAGTTCATGCAGGAAGCAGAAGAAACCGTTGACAAAGTCAGTCGAATGTTCAGACGTGGTCTTATGACGGACGCTGAAAGACATACACAGGTTATTGCTGCATGGAACAACGCTAATGACAAGATTGCGGATGCGCTTTTTAAAGGACTTGGCGCATACAACAGCATTTACATGATGGCGCACTCTGGTGCGAGAGGTTCTAACAGCCAGATTAAACAGCTTGCCGGAATGAGAGGTCTGATGGCCAGTCCTTCCGGTGAAACACTTGAAATGCCTGTCAGGGCAAACTTCCGTGAAGGCCTTTCAGTTCTTGAGTACTTCATTTCTGCCCATGGCGCTAGAAAAGGTCTTGCGGATACTGCGCTTAGAACAGCCGACTCAGGTTATCTGACCAGAAGACTTGTTGACGTATCCCAAGAAATCATCATAAGGGAACAGGATTGCCGAAACGAAGAAAATGAAGTTACGGAAGTACCATTTGTTGAAGTTAGTGCGTTCATGGACGGCAGTGAAGTAATTGAACCACTTTCCGACAGAATTCGTGGTAGGTTCTGTGTTGAAGATGTTGTTGATCCTGTTTCGGGCAAGTTACTTGCTAAAGCGGATACTATGATTACTCCTGACGAAGCAATGGAAATTGAGAAATCAGGAATAACCGCAATAAAAATAAGAACAATTCTCACTTGCAGATCTAAAATAGGGGTTTGTGCAAAATGTTATGGTGCGAACATGGCATCAGGGCATGTGGTTAGAATTGGAGAAGCAGTAGGGATTATTGCGGCTCAGTCAATAGGTGAACCGGGAACACAGCTTACAATGCGTACATTCCATACAGGCGGTATTGCCGGCGAAGATATCACCCAAGGTTTGCCTCGTGTTGAGGAGTTGTTTGAGGCGAGAAAACCAAAAGGTCTGGCCATCATTGCTGAATTTGCAGGAATGGTTTCTATTAGTGAAACAAAGAAGAAAAGAGAAATTATAATAACCAATAACGATACTGGCGAGTCAAAAGAATACTTAATACCATACGGTTCAAGGATAAAGGTCTATAACGGTGATTACGTAGAGGCTGGAGACGAACTAACCGAAGGTAGCGTAAACCCTCACGATATCTTGAAGATAAAGGGACTTAGAGGTGTTCAGGATTACATGATCCAGGAAGTGCAAAGGGTATACAGACTTCAAGGTGTTGATATTAATGATAAACATATCGAGGTTATCGTTCGTCAAATGCTCAAACGCGTTAAAATTGAGGAAAACGGCTCAACAGAGCTTCTACCCGGTAGCCTTGTAGACTGGCTGGACTTTGAAGAAGTTAACAGAAACATGGAACTTAACGGAGAAACTCCTGCTATAGGTCAAAGAGTATTGCTTGGGATTACAAAAGCGTCTCTTGCAACGGATTCATTCCTGTCAGCAGCATCTTTCCAAGAGACTACAAGAGTATTAACCGAAGCCTCAATTAAGGGTAAGGTAGATCCTTTAATCGGTCTGAAAGAAAACGTTATAATCGGAAAACTGATACCGGCAGGAACAGGTATGCAAAGATACAGGAAAATCGAGCTTGAGCCTATGGAAGAGTCTGCGGAAGAAGAAATAATAATAGCTGAATAAAAAGACCGTAGGGGCGTTGCCCCTAAAACCCCACAAGGGGAACATTCCCCTTGACCCCATTAGAAATGGCTCAATGAGCCATTTCTTTTAAATTCTTTGATTCTTTCTTATAAGAAAGAATTGGGGTTCGGGGCAAAGCCCCGAGGTTTGCATTAACTACAAACAGAAACCGACGGAACAGGTCTGAGTAAGAAGAAATAATTAGCTGAATAAAAAGACCTTAGGGGCGTTGCCCCTAAAACCCCACAAGGGGAACA
>CAZTAY010000044.1:0-12681 GCA_964611655.1 uncultured Eubacteriales bacterium | reverse complement strand
TTTAAATTCTTTGATTCTTTCTTATAAGAAAGAATTGGGGTTCGGGGCAAAGCCCCGAGGTTTAAACTAATCAAAAAAAGCGCCGGATAATCTATGGTATCCGGCGCTTTTTTTGTTTTATTCCTTTTCAGCTAATATGTTACTTTCCTCTGGATGTAATTCAAACCAGCTAACAGCATACGAACAAGAAGGTATAACCTTTTTATTCTCACTTTTAGCCTTTTCGACCAATGCCCGCACAAGCTTATCGGCTATTCCTTGACCTCTTAAGGATTTGTCAACAACGGTATGAGTGATATCTACCGTATCATCACTGACAGCAGGAAAATCAATCTTCGCAATAATATCTCCCTGTCCGTTCCTCATGAAAATACGGTCACTTTCTTCAATAAATTCCATAGTAAACCTCCTTAGAGCCTTAATATCTCCGGCAGATCCTAGAATTATTAAATGCTTACCTTATTATATGGTCCGTCAACAGCCGGGGATTCTATTAATATATATTTATCTATACCCAAAGCTCTGCTCCGTTAATCAAAGATCCCTTGTTACTTTCTATTAACGGTTTTATAATACCACTAAGGAACTCTTCTGTTTGTTCCTTAGCTCGTCCTGTATAATTTTCAGGTCTCATTGTACATAAAAGTTCAGCTTCGTCCATGTTAAAAGCAGGGTCAGAGGCTATCCTTTTAATAAGGTCATTATCAAGCCCCTCTGCTTTAACTCTTTTAGATACATCCGCAGAATGAAGTCTAATCCTTTCGTGCAGTTCCTGTCGGTCGCCGCCTTTTTTAACAGCATCCATTAAAATATTTTCGGTAGCCATAAAAGGCAGTTCGTTTAAAATATGCTTTTCAATTATTTTTGGATATACTACTATATTATCTACAATATTCAAATAAATATTTAAAATTGCGTCAACTGCTAAGAATGCTTCCGGTATTGCAATTCTCTTGTTAGAGGAATCATCAAGGGTTCTCTCAAACCATTGAACAGAAGCGGTCATTGCTGTGTTCTGTGCATTTGCAATAACATACCTGCTAAGCCCTGCAATTCGTTCAGAACGCATAGGATTACGTTTATATGCCATTGCCGATGAACCTATTTGAGACTTTTCATAGGGTTCTTCAAGCTCTTTTAAATGCTGCAACAAACGCATATCAGAACTGAACTTTGATGCACTTTGAGCAATCCCCGAAAGCACGTTCATAAACCTTGAATCAATTTTCCTGGAATAGGTTTGTCCACTAACGGGATAAACCTCCTGAAAATCAAACTTTGCTGCAATCTTTTTATCAAGTGCCTTAACTTTTTCTCCGTCTCCCGAAAACAACTCCATAAAACTTGCTTGTGTTCCGGTTGTACCTTTTGAGCCAAGGAACTTAATATTACTCAAAAGAAAGTCAATATCCTCAACATCAAGATAAAGATCATGAATCCATAAACAAGCCCTTTTTCCAACAGTTGTAAGCTGTGCAGGCTGGAAATGAGTGAACCCCAGTGTGGGAAGTCCCTTGTATTTATCAGCAAATTCTGCAAGCTTAGATATTACAGAAATTATCTTCTGTTTTATAAGCTTAACAGCTTTTCGCATTATGATTAAATCAGCATTATCTCCAACATAACATGATGTTGCACCTAAATGTATGATTGGCATAGCGTTTGGACATAGCTCGCCATAAGCGTGAACATGAGCCATAACATCATGGCGTACTGCTTCTTCATACTTCTTTGCAGCATCATAATTTATATTATCTTTCTGTGATATCAGTTCATCAATCTGTGTCTTTGTAATGGGAAGCCCCAATTCCATTTCCGTTTCGGCAAGTGCAATCCAAAGTAATCTCCAAGTCTTGAATTTAGTGTCAGGGGAGAAAATCTCTTTCATTTCCTTGCTGGCATATCTTGAATTTAACGGCGTCTCATATTCTGAATGCATAAAACCTCTCCAATTACTCTTTATTTTACAACATATTTCCCTGAAAAACATGCATCACAGTATCCGCCCATATTTAAATCAGGAACTAAATTAGTAAGATATTTTTCGTCCAAGTATCCCAAGCTGTCAGCGCCAATCATATCCCTGATTTGATCTACAGTCCGTGATGGAGCAACTAATTCATCTTGAGAAGGTATGTCCGTTCCGAAATAACATGGATACATAAATGGTGGTGAAGAAATTCTGATATGAATTTCCTTAGCTCCCGCATTCTTGAGAAGAGCCACCAAACGTCTGGTGGTTGTACCCCTTACGATAGAGTCATCAACCAACACAATTCTTTTGCCCTCCACATATTGCTTAAGTGGATTTAACTTCATTTTAACCGCACGTTCTCTAAGCTCTTGCGTAGGCTGGATAAAGGTTCTGCCGATATATCTGTTTTTAAGTAAAATAGGAATATAAGGTAAGCCAGATTCTTCTGCATAACCCATTGCCGCAGGAACACCGGAATCCGGAACACCGGCAACTAAATCAGCCTCAACGGGATGCTGGATCGCAAGATATTTTCCTGCAAGGCGTCTTGAGGATTCCACAAACTGTCCATGAATAGTACTGTCTGGTCTGGCAAAATATATATATTCAAATATACAAAGGCTTGGTTTGGTTTTTTTACAGTGTTTTGTGAAAGAAGTCATTTTTCCGTCTTCAACAACAATTATTTCTCCTGGCTCAATTTCTCTCACAAATTCAGCATCGATTGAATCTAGGGCACAGGTTTCTGATGCAAAAATAATAGCATCTCCTAGCTTTCCAATACACAAAGGTCTAAATCCCCATGGATCTCTTGCTGCAATAAGTTTTCTTGGGCTCATAACAACAATGCTGTATGCGCCTTTCAAAATATCCATTGAACGATCAATAGCCTCTTCAATGCTTGATGCGTTGATTCTTTCCTTGGCAATTGTGTATGCTATTAATTCAGTATCAGAATCGGTTTGGTAGATAGCACCGTCAAGGTCATATTTTTCTTTAAGCTCCGCTGCATTGCAAACATTTCCGTTGTGTGCAATGGCAATATTGCCTTTTTTATATTTAAAAACAAGTGGCTGTGCTTTTTCGGCACCCATGCCGCCTGCTGTTGAATATCTAACATGTCCAACCGCCATATCGCCTTTAAGCGTGCCTAAGTTTTCCTCGTTAAAAACATCATTTACAAGGCCGTCGTCTTTTATAAAATGAATATCCCTGTTATTGTTAACAGCAATTCCGGCGCTTTCCTGACCCCTATGTTGCAGTGCAATCAGTCCAAAATATGTAAGATGGGCACAATCTATGTTAGGACCATAAATTGCAAATATTCCGCACTTTTCATTAAGCATTTCCACAAGAAAACCTCCTAAATAATTCACTATAAGCTTCTTTTACATTGCCTTGATTAAACCTGAATAAATCCTTATCCAGTTTTTCTTTTGTTTCAATATCCCAAAGTCTGCATGTATCCTGTGAAACTTCATCAGCTAAAATGATCTCACCGTTTTCTGATACACCAAACTCAATTTTAAAGTCAATTAACATAAGTCCTACAGCTCTGAAAATCTGCTTAAGACATTCATTAATCTTAAAAGAAATCAAACTTATTGTTTCTATCTGTTCTTTTGTTGCAATACCAAGTGCCATGGCTTGGGATTCGTTTATTAACGGATCATTCAACTCATCATTTTTATATGAAAACTCAAGAACAGGCGATAATAAACTATCACCTTCTTGTACTCCATATTTTTTGGCAAAGCTTCCGGCGGCAGTATTCCTGATGATTACCTCTAAAGGAATTATTGTTACCTTTTCAGCCAATATTTCCGTAGCGCTTATTTTTTTAATATAATGTGTTTTAATGCCTTCGGCAGCTAATTTTTCATAAACAAAACTAGTTATAAAACAATTAATTCCGCCTTTTCCCTCAAAACTACCTTTACGAGCGCCGTTTAAAGCCGTCAAATCGTCTCTGAATTCAATAATACAGTGGTCTTTATTATCTGTATTATAAACAGACTTAGCTTTCCCCTCGTACAACAAATCCAATTTCTTCATAGATACCATCTTTCTCAAAAGCATATTCGACTAACTATAACATTTTATCAACTTGTTAGACTAAAAGCAACTTATTTTTACAAGCGTTAACAGCGGATTTCTTTGATACAGAGAACCAAAAACGGAAGCAACCCTTAGGCAATTCAGCTTGTTTGATTAAAACATGCAGTGATTATCATTGAAGTATATTGTATCATAAAAAATAGTGATGTTGAAAATGCAATTATTAGGTGATATAATAAAATCATAAAAATTGAAAGGAAAATCAGCTTTTCCTGCTGACAGTAAAATTATGACAAGTCTTAAAGATAAAAAAATAAAGCAGATTTTATTATCTCTTGCAACAATTCTAATTTGGTCGTCTGGTTATGTATGTGTCAGAATCTCACTTAAAAGTTTTACACCCGATGCATTATCCTTTATAAGATATGTATTTTCCAGTATCGCATTGGTTTTTTTAATTCCATTCTTTAAAGTCAAACTACCGGAAAAAAAAGATATACCTTACTTCATTTTGGCAGGGGCAAGTGGATATGGCTTGTTCACTTATTTTGTCACATTAGGCTCTCAAACAGTAACGGCATCGGTAAGTAGTTTTGTGGTTGGGATTTCACCAGTTATTACTCCATTATTGGCATTTTTCATTTTAAAAGAAAAAATATCATTTATTAAATGGTTTTCAGTATTATTTGCTGGTGTAGGTGTTTTTATAATGCTGTTTACAGACAAGACTTTTTCCATTGACATAGGTGTTATTTGGGTGCTAATTTCAGCGTTCTTGTTTAGTGTCTTTAATATTGTACAGAGAATATTACTAAAAAAATATACGCCATTTGAGCTTACAACTTATGCAATATTTATAGGTACGTTGATGCTTGCTGTTTTTTCAAAAGGTGCTGTAGAACAGGTTATGAGCTCACCTATTGAAGCAATGATTCCCGTAATTTATCTGGGGGTTTCCTCAAGCTTATCATATGTGTTATGGTCTGCTGCACTGAAACTTGCAGAGTATACCAGCGAAGTAACAAATTTTATGTTTTTAACACCGATTTTTACAACTATACTGGGTTTCGTTTCAATAAATGAGCTGCCACCCTTTACAGCTTACATAGGTGGGGTGTTTATGATGATTGGTGTTGTAATGGTTAGTTTTGACAGTCCTAAAAAGAAAAAAGAAGAAACGGATATGTAGGGTAATCAACCGCTTGATTTACCCAATTTTTTGATGGGAGGATTTGTAGGTATATTTAATTCAATAGAGTTAAACCCCCTGCCACAGGAGTGTAGCGGTTTGATTTGAACCGAAATAGCTATATGATGACAATAAGAGAAATGCTGTTTCGAATTTGGTCATTTTATTATTGAACCCGACCAATCCCGATTAAAATTATAGACAACTATCAGTAAAAACACCTCACTGCACTATTGTCTATGTATTTAAACTAGGATTAGCTTATATCTCCAATGGCTAAAAAACCAAAATATAAAAATTAACGCCATATTGATTTTTAATATATAAGTGTGACTACTCATGGCTCTTTTATAACTGGAAGTAGCGTTTTCTGCTTAGATTTAGTACAGAACAGAGGAAAGTTTTTTTTTTGTTCTATACTAAGCCTTGTCTTAATCTGCACTTTGCTTTCACATATAAAAATAATACCATTCCGAATGTTCCAAACTGTTTTTTCCCCCTAGGTGCAAACTTTTTCTAGCTTTTCTACCGCCTCGGTTTCACTCAAAACAAAGTAAAAGTCCTTGCCATTATTGCTCTCATAAATAAAATCATGAAGTGACTTGCTTGTATAGCTAGAATAGTCACCCCAAATGGCTAGTTTAATACCGTAATTAATATATTTTTGAAGAATATCTCCTGCAAGGCGAGTAGATAAAACGAAGAAGTCGTTGGTTATGCAGCATTTGGGAATTACAAGATTGGATACCCCTTCTGTATAGTTTACTGTCATAGCAATATCAAGTGCTGATTGCAAGTCTGCAATTAATATTTTTTCACTTCTAATTACCGCAATGTTTTTGTTTCTTCCATCAAGAACTATATTCAAAAAATCACACTCCTGTTCCTTAAATTGTTAGTGCAGTAATTATATAGTTTCATTCAAATACAATAAAATTTCATCTGATAATCCAACCAACGAATGCCCGCTATTAGCTAGTTTTATTACATTACAAAAAGGTATTAAGCGACTTGCACGCTCCGCAGTTTCATTTGAGAGTATCATAACATCCTTACTTCCCACAAATATCAAGCAGGGCATGTTCAGGCTTTTTAGTTCATCATCCGAAAACAGAGGAACAATCTCTTGCCGTGCATTAAAAACCGAAGTAATCAGCGTTTGGTAATTCAGCCTAATTTCTGGAATTGGAATTCCTCCATTTATTTGAGTAAATAGCTCATCAATTCCGCATTCACCCTTTGGCAATAATTCCTTTGCAAGCAAAGCAAAAGCGGGGTTTTGAGAACCGATTCCGGCAGGAGCAAGAAGAACAAGTTTTATCACCTTTTTAGGATTCTGAGTAGAAAATTTTAAAGCCAGCCAACCACCTAAGGAATTACCAATAATATACGCATTTGTGATATTCAATGCAGTATACACCTCTAATAGCCAATCGCTATAATCGTTGCTTTCAAGCGGAAGTTGTAATTCATCACTTTGACCAGGTTCACCGGGAATGTCCAACGCAATAACGTGAAAGTGTGGGCGAAGTACGTTAATATCGTCTAACCACATTGCTGAATTCATACTGCTACCGTGAAGTAGTATACAAGTGGGCTTTATAGGATCCCCTGAAGTCAACGCAAATGTTTCACCGAAGCTTGTAGGTATAGTTAATTTTTGGTAAGGAATCGTCAAGTGATTAAGTAGTTTATTATAATAATCAATAACGGCATCCTTACCAGTTTGAGACTTAAATGCTTTTGTCATGGTTTTCCCTCCATATAAATTTAATACTATTGCTCTGTTAAAACAGTAATCATCTCTATAATTTCACCTATGAAGCGGATATTTCCCCAAATACTTACACGCACTTTATTTTCATGCTCCAAATGCTGTGCATACATTGTGGATTTGCCATACTCATGTGGTTTACAATTAAAAGCTGCCATAAGCATGTTGATAATACGAGTGCATTCATCGAAATCATCAACTTTAATATCAATTACAGAAGATGCTATAACCTTATCAGTAGATGGTGTCTTAGGCTCAAAGCTAAGGTTGCTTGTACTTTCTGCAAAAACACTCAAGTCATGGCCTGATATTCTCCAACTTTTCCCTATTTTCTTTGCACGTAATTTACCCTCACGGATATAACGCTGTATCGTTTTAGGGTGCATATCAATCATATTTGATATTTGCTCGACTGTATAATATTTCTCTTGCACCTTATCACTCCTAATGATTCCTTATATAGGAAATTATAGGTTATTATATGGAGTTTGTCAATGCCTGATATTTTGAGTTGCCATTTATGAATAAAATCTTATGAGAAACGGAATTGTGAAATCATTTAGGGCGAGTTCCCACTAATGGAAGGGCAAGATTTTCGAGCTTGATTTTTGCAATATGAGGAAGAAGCAACGACCCATAATAGATAAATTATACTAGGAACTGATGACAAAAAATTATTATTAGCTAAGTGGGAACACGACTTAGTTTAAGGAGTAGAAGTTCTAAAAGGATATAGGGTGAAATGATTAGGACACTAAAACAACTACACGATTTTAAGCCTTTGAAAAGTCCTAAAAACAGAGCATTATCATAGCAGGTGGACACGGAATATGTTTCCGGTATAGTAAACCTCGCCCATAAATCTTGTTGATACTATTCGAACTATAATGGAGGCAACCCTAGTATTTCGCTCAAAAACAGAGAACCTTAGGTATAACCTAAGGTTCTCTAGGGCTGTTGAAAAAAATATAAACCTGGGAGCTTTGCCACTGCCCCGCATTTGCGGCAGTTCTAAGAGATAGAGCATCCCAAGAGCCACAAGTCTAACTAAGGTTCTTTGTCACTTTAAATTATTGATATTCAAATGCATCAACAGTTATATAAGTATTTGATGCATTGGGATTTTTAGCACCGCTAACAACAACTTTTATTTCATGCAAGCCATCAGAAAGCCCCGTTTTTATAAATATAACTTCCTGAACCTGTTCTGTAGGAGCATAGAGGTCTACGCTTTTTACTTTCACGCCGTCAATGTATATGTCTGCTATACCAAGATTGGAATCCTTAGTGCCAATATATTTAATACTATTACCACTAAACTCAAACTCAGCAAAATCATTTACATTATTACTATAGTGAAGATCATTGTTATAATAGCCAAGACCAGGATAGGTATTTCCAATCCATGTATTAGAGCTAAATAACACTTCTGAATCAAAGTCATTAACTATAATACCGTTAAAATTGACGTCATCATCATCTTCTTCTTCATTAGAACCATTTATTCCTTCATATTCAAAGGCATCAACAGTTATATAATTGCCAGAAGACAATGGGTTTTTATTACCGGAAACAGCAACCCTGATTGTGTGTTTACCATTTGTTAAGATTGGTAAATTAAAGACTTCAACCTGATATTCTTCAGTAGGAGCGTATAAATCCACACTGGCCAGTAAATCACCGTCAAGATATATATCAGCAATTCCGAGGTTAGAATCTTTAGAGGTTATGAATTTTACACTAGTGCCCTCAAATTCAAATTCAACATATCCGTTTAAGTCATTTCCATAGTGCAAATCATTAAGATAATAGTTAAGGCTTGGATAAGTGTTTCCAATCCAGTTACCAACAAATTTTACACTTTGGTCGTAATCATTCACTTTATAGATTGAAGTTGCATTTTCAACTGAAATATTGCACGATGCAGTCAGGCCGTTATGTGTAGTAGCGGTAATCAAAGCATTGCCTTCTCCAACTCCGGTCACATTACCATTATTATCTACTGTTGCAACAGCCTCATCGCTGCTTGACCATGTTATAGTTTTATCACTTGCATCTGATGGTGTAACTATGGCAACCAATTGAATACTGTCATTTAAGTTTATTGTTTGGCTGTTTTTATTAAGGGTAATACCATCAGCTTCTATCAAACTTGAAATGACCGTAATGTTACATGTTGCGGTAAATGTACCATCAACTGTTGTAACTGTAATTACTGCATTTCCTGGTTTAACTGCTGTTACATTACCATCAGGGTCAACAGTTGCTACTAATTCATTATCACTTGTCCATGTTAGATTTTTGTTAGTTGCATCATTTGGAGTTATTGTGACAGTAAACATATATGTGTTGTTTTCTTTTAATGTTTTACTTGTATCACTTATTGTTATACCTGAAACAGGTATATCCACCGGATAATTAAATGATTCTGGTTTTGGTAATGCTCTTAGATAAGGATAAGTTTTGCCTTCATCAATATTCCAGATAGTATTAAAATCCCAGTTGGCAAATGTTGCTTTGGACATAAGCTGTTGTGTTGTTCTGCCGTAGTTAGGTTGAGTTGGTATGGTTATTATGTCACTGTCGTAATAAGCATTGGTAGGGGTATTTACAAAACCAACCAGTGTTTTAGGGCTGGTAATATTACCGGCAATATAGGAATTTTGATAAAAATTGCCTCCAGAAATACCGTAGACACCATTAGTTGTAACTGGACTTAGAGTGAAAGAGTTAATAACATAATTGCTTCTTGTAACATATCCAACTAAGCCTCCGGCATAAGAGAGCCCTTCAACTGCTCCGGTTGAGTAACACTCTCTAACATAGCAATTACTGCCTTCACTTTTTCCAAGAATTCCACCTGTCATATATTTACTGGTAACAGGAATAGTTGTATAACATTTTTCTATTACAGTTGCGTTTTCGTTATATCCATTAATTCCTCCGGCAATACCAGTAGCACCATTGGAAACTACACTGCCTGAGCCAGTTACAGAGCATTTAATAATCTTGGAAGAATCAGCATATGCTACTACTGTTCCTGAATAAATTCCTGAAGATTTTATATCAACATTTTCAAATTGCAAGTTTTGAATGGTCGCACCGGAAATGTAACCAAATAATCCAGCATAATCAGACACATCAACTTTTAAGTTCCTAATAATATATCCATCACCGTCAAAGTTACCTTTAAAAGGCGCAGGCGCTGTTCCTATAGGTGTAAATGCAACATTATTTAAGTCAATATCGTTTGCAAGCTTATAATAACCTCTTAAATCATATCTGATGTTGTTAAACTGTTCTACAGTTGAAATAATATATGGCTCATCTATAGTACCATATCCTCTTAGAACGTCATTCCTAACAGGCAATAAACTTTGTGGTTTTGGAAGTGATCTAAGGTATGGATAAGACTCTCCTTCATCTATGTTCCAAATATTATTGAAATCCCAATTAATAAATGTACTTTTGTTAGTTAATCCACTTGGAAGTCTTGAAAAGGCATAATTGTTAATTCCAACATTAATACCATCTATGTAAGAGTTAGTAGGTGTATTATAAAAGCCGAGGAAGTTTGGGCTGGTAATAGACCCTGCTATATAGGAATTAGTATAGACACCGCCATATGTAGCGCCATAAGCATTATTAGTTAAAATTGGACTAAGTGTAAATGAGTCGACCACATAAGCACTTCTGAAAATAAAACCAACCAAGCCACCGGCATAAGTTGGTCCTTCAACTGTTCCTGTAGAATAACATTCTCTTATATAGCAATTATCACCGTTACTTCTGCCAAGAATTCCTCCTGCTGTATTTTTACTGGTAACAGGAATAGTTGTATAGCATTTTTCTATAACAGTTCCGGTAGCATTATATCCGTTAATACCTCCGGCAATACTACTTGCACCATTTGAAACCACACTGCCAGAGCCTGTAACAGAGCATTTAATGATTTTGGAAGATAAAGCATAAGCAGCCACTGTTCCTGAATAAGTACCAGAAGATATTACTTCAACATTGTCAAAGTGAACATTTTGAATAATTGCACCAGAGATGTAACCAAACAGACCAGCATATTCTCCTGCATTAATTGATAAATTTTTAATCACATGTCCATTGCCGTCAAAGTTACCTTTAAAAGGTGCAGTCGCTGTACCTATAGGAGTAAATGCAACATTATTTAAATCTATATCGTTTGCAAGCTTATAATAACCTCTTAAGTCATATCTGATGTTGTTTAAATGTTCTACAGTTGAAATAATATATGGATTATCTAAAGTACCATATCCGCTTAGAACATCATTCCTTATAGGAACATCTATACCCTGTGGTTTAGGAAGGGTTTTAAGATATGGATAAGTTTCTCCTTCATCAATGTTCCAAATATTATTGAAATCCCAATTAACGAAAGTACTTTTGTTAGTTAATCCACTTGGAAGTCTTGAAAAGGCATAATTATTAATTCCAACATTAATACCATCTATGTAAGAGTTAGTAGGTGTATTATAAAAACCGAGGAAGTTTGGGCTGGAAATAGGGCCGGCTATGTATGAATTAGTATAGAAACCGCCATATGTAGCACCGTAAGCATTATTAGTTATAACCGGACTAAGTGTAAATGAGTCAACCACATAAGCACTTCTGAAAATAAAACCAACCAAGCCACCGGCATAAGAGGGGCCTACAACAGCGCCTGTAGAATAACATTCTCTAATATAGCAATTATCACCGTTACTATTACCAAGAATTCCACCTGCTGTATGTTTACTAGTAACTGGAATAGTAGTGTAGCATTTTTCTATAACAGTTGCGCTAGAATTATATCCGTTAATACCTCCGGCAATACTACTAGCACCATTAGAAACAATACCACCAGAGCCTATAACAGAACAGTTAAGGAATTTTGTAGAGTTAGTAGCAAAGGCTGATATTCCTCCTGCATAAACACCAGAAGACTTTACATCAATATTATCAATTTGCAAATTCTGTACTGTTCCGGCATTTATGTAGCCAAACAAACCTGCATAATCTGAAACATCAACTTTTAAATTCCTAATTACATGGTTAGTGCCGTCAAAACTGCCTTTAAAAGGTGCGGCTGCTGAGCCTATAGGTGTAAATGCAACATTATTTAAGTCAATGTCGTTTGCCAGAATATAGTAACTAGACAAGCTATTTCTAACTTCTGACAATTCCTCTGCTGTCGTAATTACGTAAGGATCATCTTTAGTACCTGCTCCGCTACCTGAATAAGCATAAATAGAATTCGATAGCATTACTGTTAAAGAAATAAACATGAACATCTTTAAAGTAATCTTTAGTTTATTCATTTTTGTCCTCCCAATAATTATACGACTTATCATTTGTACGTAGAGATATAGCAATTTCTGATCAAGCAATTTTATGCACGGAAAACGGTCTAAAGCCGCTGTTTTCAGGCTTTAAAATTGCAAATTAAACATGAATTGCTCTATTTGGAGAAATCCACTCCTTTCTACTAAATTTAAAATCAAATACATATATAGTATAATTAGACACTATATGACCTGATAATATAGTAAATAGTACTGAAAGTCAACATAACTAGTGAAAAAAAGCATTATTATCTTAATACGCTGAGTTATTTTTGTATATAAACTTACAAAAAGATACTAAATATTGTAAGACAAGTACTAATTGACTTTA
>CAZTAY010000043.1:12546-20338 GCA_964611655.1 uncultured Eubacteriales bacterium | reverse complement strand
AAGCACTGAGCCACTCGTTTAGCTTTACTATACTCAAAGGCAGGGCGCAAAAAAAATGGAGATCGTCCTAGATAAACAAGTTTTACTGTAGCTGGTTTTCAAATGAGTCAACTGTAAGCTGGTTTTAAATTGAATTAGCTATATTTCTGTTTCAGCCTAAAAGACGTCAACCACAAGAACTGAGCCACTCGTTTAGCTTTACTACACTCAAAGGCAGGGAGCAAAGAAATGGAAATCGTCCTAGATAGACAAGTTTTACTGTAAGCAGGTTTTCAATTGAATTAGCTATATAGCTGTTTAACCTAAAAGGCATCAACCACAAGCACTGAGCCACTCGTTTAGCTTTACTACACTCTAGGAATGTCGCAAAAATAGACATCATCTTAGATAAACAAGTTTTACTGTAGCTGGTTTTCAATTGAATTGCTGTTTAACCTAAAAGGCGTCTACCACAAGCACTGAGCCACTCGCCTCGATCCTTACAATCAATAGACATGGTTCAAAAAAATGGAATTCATCTTAAATAAACAAGTTTTACTTTAAGCAGGCTTTCAATTTAATTAGCTATATAGCTGTTTCAGTCTAAAAGGTGTCAACCACAAATACTGCACCACTTCCTTCAATAACTACACTCAATAGGCAGAACGCAAACTTAAATTAGGAAATCATTTCACATTAACAAGTTTGCCATACCTGATATTTGATATAGTTAGATATACATATAAAAGGAGATTAAGTATGAATATCGTATACGCAAAAGAAGAGGATATAAATAACTGGATGGAGTTACTAGGTTTAGTTGAAGAAAATTTTCCAGGATTAGATAAAGAGGAATATAGAAATGCTTTGGAAAAATGTATTATAGAAAGACATGCTTTGATTGCTAAAATTAAAGACAATTTAGCAGGGGTGTTAACCTTCTCTGATTCAAAAGAATTGACTTTTTTGGCAGTGCATCCATTGCATCAAAGAAAGGGAATTGCAAAAGCACTAATTCTAAAGCTAATAAGCCAATTGCCTGTAGGGACAAAATTAAGTGTCACAACATATCGTGAAGGAGATCCGATGGGCATTGCTGCAAGAAAGTTGTATAGAAGCATTGGTTTTAATGAAGGTGAATTACTAACAGTATTTGATTATCCTTGTCAAGTGCTATACTATATTCAAATGTGAGTATACAGCCGGATAGGACTAAACAGGGGAATCCGGAATCCGGCTGTATACATCAATGGTCATGCCCGTCCTTTTGGACTTGGTTGCCAAGCTCATGACCATGCTGTTTTTTGCTGTAAGAGTCTGTTAACTGATTAATTTCACTAATTGAATGTTCCTGACAATCTTCAATATGTATGTCAGGGTTTGCTTCTTGAAGCTTTATAGCGGCAAGGTATTTTGCAGGAGTAAAATGTAAGCTATGAGACTGTTTTTTTATTTCCTGACTAACGGAAAAGACTTGGACTTCCGTATTATGATGGCCACTTATTTTATGGTCAATTTTCTTTTTAACATTTAAAACTAAAACACTTTCTTTATTATTATCCCCGGATTGTATGGTTACTGATAACAACCCGGTGTTGCTAAAATATCCTGAATCCTCCATTTTGTAAAATAAAGTATCAACCGCTTTTTCATAATCCATGTTTATGAGCCCTTTATCTAATAATTCACTTCCTTCTTTGTTATATGAATACACATTAATTACTTTGTCAAACCGGTTTATAGTCAGTTCAATGGAAGGGTTAATATCCATATCTATATATGCAAAAGGCGTGTAATATAAACTATAGCTACCAAAGAGCAACACAATCAAAAACACGGCAATAACAGGTGTAAACCGCATAACCGTACGAGGTTTTTTGTTTATGACCCCGGATAAATACGCCTTTGTATTTTCCTTTAACTCAGTATCGGCTTTAATATTATCAAAGGACTTTTGGATTCTATCCATTGTATTCACCGCCTAGCTGTTCTCTTAAAATGGCCTTACTTCTGCTTAGCCATGTATAAACAGTATTTTCTTTCTTTCCAAGTAATTTTGAGATTTCAACAGCTGAATAACCTTCATAATAATATAGGTATATAACTTCTCTATATTTAGTTTCCAAGTTCATTACCGCATCCATTAAATCATTGTCATAGTCAGGATTGTCTACAAACACATTTTGAAATTCATCCATGGAAACAACTCGTTTCCTGAAAAAGCTCTTTAAAACATCTTTGCAGGCGTTGATTGTAACACGAATAAGCCATGCCTTTTCGTGAGCATCGCTTTTGAAGGGTTTTTTATTTAATATGTACTTTAAAAAGACATCTTGGAAAATGTCTTCTGTATCAGCCTGGTTCTTTAAATAAACAAAACAAATTCGGCGAACAGTATCGGCATACTTTTCAATTGCTCTGTTCGCCTCTGCTTCTGTCTTCATAGCAAGCTCCTTAATTTAGAAGCGATAGGTTATGAGCGAATCCCACCACCTAAGAGCCTCGGGGCGTTAGGTGGTGGAGTGTTTTACTGATTAATGGTGTGATTTGTGGTTTGTGTGATTATGTGAGTAGGACAAGGAACAGCCAGATATGCCACAGTTTTTTGAATAAGACTTATTCCCATGACCATGACCTGTATAACTGCCTGCAAAAACGTTCACTGACATTGTCATTACAATAACTGCTACAACTAAAATATTTTTCATTTTAATTCCTCCAATTATTTTGTGAATTCTGTTTTTTTATATTGCTGTTTCGTAAAAATCCAACCGAATTCATGCGCCACTCGTTCCACTACGCTACGCTTGTGTGGCAGGGCGTATAATGCAATTGATAATCGTCCTACGCAAACAAGTTTACTACAGAATTGTATTAACTATATAGATGTTTAGGTCTAAAACCAGAGAAACAAGCACTCTGCGCCACTCGTTTCGCTAACTACACTAGTGTGGCAGGGCGTATAATACAATTGATAATCGTCCTACGCAAACAAGTTCGCTACAGCCGATTTTCAATTGTATTCTATATAGATGTTTAGGTCTAAATCTAAAACCAGAGAAACAAGTACTCTGCGCCACTTGTTCCATTACGCTACACTCGTATGGCAGAGCGAATAATACAATTGATAATCGTCCTACCTACGCAAACAAGTTTACTACTGAATTGTATTAACTATATAGATGTTTAGGTCTAAATCTAAAACCAGAGAAACAAGTACTCTGCGCCACTCGTTCCGCTACGCTACACTCGTATGGCAGGGCGCATAATGCAATTAATAATCGTCCTACGCAAACAAGTTTACTACAGAATTGTATTTACTATATCGATGTTTCGGTCTAAATCTAAAACCAGAGCGAAACAAGCACTCTGCGCCACTCGTTCCACTAACTACACTGGTGTGGCAGAGCGCATAATACAATTGATAATCGTCCTACGCAAACAAGTTTACTACAGAATTGTATTAACTATATAGATGTTTCGTCTAAGTCCAGAGAAACAAGTACTCTGCGCCACTCGTTCCGCTAACTACACTCGTGTGGCAGGGCGTATAATGCAATTGAAAATCATCCTACGCAAACAAGTTTGCTACAGCCGATTTTCAATTGTATTAACTATAATACGAAACAGATTTGAGAATCCTTTCAAATAAAATAAAAAAACCCGAATTCTCGGGCAGATAATTCAAAAAGTATTTTAATGCGCCAGTGGTTGTTGCACTAACTGGCAAAGCATTTCCAAGAACCTAGCCTTCCCTTTCTGAAATCCCCATTCACCTAATTCAGGAGAGGACTCAAGAACCGGAAGGCTTTCATGATTGCCAATGTTCATAAGATAGAACAGTTCATGTGCAAGCAGCAGATCATCAACCATTTTGACCAAGGCTTCTTCCTCTTCTGAAAGGCACAACGAAAAGGCCTGCCAAATAATGGCTTGCATCCTTTTTTCAAGATCTATGTACTGCTGTAAATGTTTCTTAACAGGCCGCGTGACGTCAGAAAGATACGCCTCGCTGGCATCATGTAATAGACAAGCAAGAACTAGCTTTCTATCAAAGCCCCTGTGTACTGCCTCTAGTGCGCAGTTGACAGAATGTGCAGCAACCGAATAGAAATAATTAACATGTCCATTTCCTCTGCACAAAAAAGAAAGCGCATGAGCAATATCCTGTCCTGAAATTTGCTCTGGCAAAGGATTGACGGGATCTATTGATATTTTTGAATAGGTCACAATCACATTTTTGTCATTCTCGTTCATGTTGGTAAATCCTCCGGATGTCGATTCTTAACAATTGTTTCAAGTTCAAGTTTTTTAAGACAAATAAATTCAGTGGTCTTCTCTAAGCAAGTCATCAATAGATAAGCCGGCAATGTTGCAAAATTCAAGCAATCTAACAAATCCAAAGCTTCGCTTCCCTCGCTCCACAAGACCCAAAAAACTATCGGAAACTTCCATTTTTTCAGCCAAATCTGACATTGTTAGTCCGTGTTTTTTTCGCCATCTTCTAATATTTTTCCCTAAAGTTCTATGAACCTCAGATTTGTTCACATTGTACTCAACTTTTCGATTGATCATGACTAATAATCTCCTTTAAATCATATTGCAGTCCCTACAGACTCAATATTCAAAATGACTCGGCAATAAATAAGCATTTGTAATTATGTTAAGAGATTAGCAAAAAACGCTTAGCCAATAATCACATTATAATACTTATAAAAAAATTATTCAAGACACTCTATAATAAATTTATGTGGCAGAAATATTATCTGAATTTAACTGGTATTGTAGCGGTTGTTA
The DNA here is from genome assembly GCA_964611655.1 of uncultured Eubacteriales bacterium. Taxonomy (GTDB): domain Bacteria; phylum Bacillota; class Clostridia; order Lachnospirales; family CAZTAY01; genus CAZTAY01. Next base: position 15,562 of record CAZTAY010000043.1, on the reverse strand, counting down.
ATCACAAGTAAACATTATTTATGTCATAAATTGTCATAAAAATGACTTGCTATTTTATAAATCGCGTGAAGGAATTAAAAAGCATTAACGCTATTTGATGTCTTTGTGTTCTGAGTCTAACAGAATCAAAATCATTATCAAGAAATCCAAGTTCAATACAAGCCGACGGCATATTAGTTTGCATTAAAATGCCAATTTTGTCAGTATAAAAAGCACCTAAATTTTTGATCCCCATAAACCTTGCATAACAATCTGACAGGTTTGTGGCAAAATCTTTTGAGTCTGCTCTGTGATAATAAGACCTTGTGCCGGAACAGCCGCCTAAGCCACAGTGTAAACTTAAAAGAAAATCAGCCTTTAATGCATTTGCTGTTTGAAAGCGTTCCATAATTGAAGAAGCTGTGTTGCTGCCAAGAATGTCTCTGGTGTTATTCCTGCTGTAAAAAACATCATGTCCAAAAAGTGACAGCAAATCACCAAATAATTTTGCAACCTCAAAATTAATCAAATGTTCGTATAACCCTGAATGGATGTAGCCAATATCGTGACCCCTTTCGTTATGTCCTGCGTCTATGAAAATTCTCATGCAATTCCCCCTAAAACTCCCCCAAAATCTTACTATTTACCTTCTGAAACAACTGCGTTTATATACCCCTGCATACCTGTATTGGCAGTGACCAGATTGCTGAAATGCGATTTTGACTCCATTTTGCTGTTATAAAGCATAGTCAGGATGAATGCTCTTTTCTTTTTAATCTTGTTGGGGTATTCAAGAAAAGAGTTAACAACATGCTCCACCTCACCATAATTAAGACTAAGCAACCTGTGTTTTACAAGCTCTTTTGGTTTCTGCTGGCCGTCAATACTCATGTATCTGGCTTCCGTAAATATTGCATCCAAAATAATCTCAATAATTTCATCAATGAGTTTTATCCTCTCTGGCATTGTATTGCTAAAATCCTCATAACCAATTCTGTCTTTGATAAGCTCTCTTGTCAGGTTTACCTGCTCAAAAAGAGAAACACTATTTATATTCAAGTCGCTGTCCGTCTGTTTCGTCTGACAAGACTGACTGTTATTTTTATAATCCTGTTTATATTCAAAATTGTTATTATTACTTTCCGAATTTACAGTACCCTGAATTTTGGTACTCTGCTTTTCAGTATTCTGTGTTGCAAAAAAAAGCGGCACCTCTCTCATAAGTGTATAAATATTATGAGAGAGTCTACCGTCTTTTCTGTTCTGTTCTGCTTTTATATAACCAAATTCCTTAAGCTGATTATAATGCTTGTAATATGCGCTTTTACTAAGCCCTAGATCAGAAACAATCCTCGCAACGCCGGGGAATGATGTGTGTCCTCGTCCAGCATAAGATGCCAAATAACAGTAAATTGCTTTTGCAGTAGCCGATAAACGTTTATCTTGCATTACAGCTTTTGGGACTTTTCCAAAGCCTTTTGTATCCACGTTTTGAAGTCTTAATGTACCGTCCATAAAAACCCCCGTATTTAAGTTTAAAGTTTTAACTGATCAAGCCTATCAAGAAGCGCCTTTGGGGTCTTAAGACCACATGCACCGGCATTTTCCAGTATTGACAGTGCTTCGTTAGCAATAAAGAAATAAACAACTGTGTTGCGAAGTAGCTCACCTGCGGATACAGTCCTATCCAAATGTGTTGCAACAACCACAATTGCAATAATAAGAAATTTCTTAATAATACCCTTAGCCCCTGTTCTGCTGGATAACTGTGAATTCACATATCCGGCAGCCACACCTGTAATATAATCAACCACAATAAAAATAATGAGAGTCTGTAATATGCTATCCCAGCCCCCCAAAAGAAATGTAACAAAGGAAGCAAACGCCCCAAAACCACCTTTAAAAAATGTATATTTGTCTGTCATAATAATCAATCTCCCTTCAAAAGAAAGGCATGGATAAAATTATCCATGCCTAAAATTAACTTTCACTTAAACCCAGTTTGTCTATAACTGCTTGTCTATATTTAACAGGTATTTCGTCAATCGTCTTTAAACCGGTGCTAACCAGCTTTATGTATAAATCTTCCATTTTACGCTCCTCCTTTTGTTATCTAGTAAGCGTGTGTTTTAAGCCTTTCTGCTAGAGCAATTCCATGTTTGACTTGCAATTTTTAAGCCACGGAATTGGCAGTTTTAGGCCGTTTTGTGCATATAGTTGCTGATGTCAAACGGAATTGCTCTATAGGGTTTTAAACATCATCTGGCAATAGTTTCCCAGAAACAACCAAATTTCCTATAATTAAATCATAAAGCAGCAAACTTATATTATTGTTTATTGCCTGATTTATTTCTGTCCAACTCATTCTACAACTCTTTTTCTATCCATAATTGCTCTAAGGTTGCATTTATTATAACGCCTGTTGAGGTATTATTTGAATTCCAAACCAAGAATCGTGACTTGCCTGAAGTAAGGTTTGATAAATTTAAATATTGTATTTCTGAATTGTTATTTGTGCTTGTAAGTTTTAAAAGGTTAGAATCATCATTTGAGTTAATGTAAATCTGCGCAATTCCATTCATGTCATTTGAAACTCCAGTATAGTTTATGATGACTTTTGCTCCCATTCTTTTAAAGTTATTTTGCGTAATATTTCTTTTTGTAATGACATGTCCGTTACCATGGGTGCTACCTCTATACAGATTAAATGTGATATTATTTGAATTTTTTTCTATTATAGCAGCTCTGTGACTCGAAGTGACAGGTGATATAATATCCCAACCTCCAGTAACGCTATTACATTCATTGCCGTCCTTGTATAAAAATACTTTAGGATTATGTACAGACGGATTAAAAATTGATTCCCAAAAGCTAGAATTATAAATCACTGCAAGTCCGATTTCACTATTAGAGATTATATTCATAGCAATCTCACTATGAGAGATTATGTTCATAGCAATCTCGCTATTAGAGATTATATTCATAGCAATCTCACTATGAGAGATTATGTTCATAGCAATCTCACTATTAGAGATTA
>CAZTAY010000043.1:5071-12446 GCA_964611655.1 uncultured Eubacteriales bacterium | reverse complement strand
CACTATTAGAGATTATATTCATAGCAATCTCACTATGAGAGATTATGTTCATAGCTATCTCACTACTAGCAATGGTGTTCATTGCATTCTCGTTGTTGGCTATTTCAACCATAGCTATTGTGTTATTAGCAATATCTTCTAATGTGTGTGTGGAATCAAACAATGGATCGTTTGATATAAATTTAAAAAATCTTCCAATATGTAAATTTAAATTAATTAATTGGTTTATAAATGGCAACTGATTAAGAATTTCATCAGTTACAATATAAGGTGAATAAGCCACAGCCATAAAAGGTTCTGGATTATTCCAAGCATAACCGCTTGTCCCAAAAGTCTTCATATCATAAATATAAAGCAAAGCATTAAGTGGTACATTAATATCGCTATTAACTACTTTCTGAATTTCTGTCCAACTCATTTTATCACCTCTAATTTTTATACTACCATTACTTTTCAATAAGACATTATACCCTATACAATATCCGCTATTATATCAATTGGCTTATCTAGTAAGCATGTTTTTTAAGTCTTTCTACAACCCAGCTTTCAACATCTTCTTTCGATAGTTTTCCGGAAACCACCAGTTTATTTAATGTCTCAACTGTTACCATATTTCGCAAGTATAAATCATACCATTTCTTTTCAAATTCACTCATTCTATAACACCCCCGCAATGATTAGATTAGCTTCTAAATCAGAGATTTGTTGTGCAATTTCGGCGTTTGTTGGTTGGTGTGGTTCAGAATTAATTGTAAGGCTGGTTTCTTCCCATTCCCCTGTTTCATAATTGTAAACCTGTCCTAAATTATCAGTAACAGCCGGAATGCCTGTATCATATTCCGAGATGGAAAAACAAACATTGTTTTCGTCTAATTGTGCAAAATACATATAATAACTCCCTAACTGTAAAATTAACCGTAATACCTGACGCACTTGAGGATATACCAATGGTTTCTGAATCAACAAGCCTAATCCAAACAGTAGCATTATTGTGTATACTTGTAAGAGCTTCTTTTGCATACAAAGGGTTTAACCTCATAAATAGTAACAAGATATTCTCTAGACACAGTTGCACATAAAACTGAACCTCTTTGAACTCTGTTTAAATCTTTAATATATTCATTTAATGGTTTCATTTAAACCTTCCGATATAAAGATAAATCACTTATAGCTATCCCGACGTATCCAGAGGAATTACCAATGGTATGTATAAACATTCTTTTAGGCGTATTAAATGGCGTTAAGTTAATTATTGTAGTCTGAATTGTTCTGTCGGTATGAGGAATTAATATAGAAGTATCTGCTGTGTAACCATCACTAAAAACAATATAACTATCTCCACCAAATCCTGACTTATTAGTACCATAGGTTAATTCAATTTTAGAGCATAAATTAACAGGTATTAGGTTAGTTGTGCCTATAGATTTACTACGTATTCCATCCCACTTGGTTTCTTGGTTTAAAACTCTAATCTCAGGAAAAATGATTTTTGCATTTGTAGTTGTAACAACTCCAACGTCTCCTTTTGAAATTCCTGATAAAGTAGTATTCCATCCACCTGTTATAGAAGTGCATTGATTTCCTTTATTGAATAAACTAAATGCCGAATTAGCACTTGAATTAAATATATACAAAGCCGTTTCATTGCTTGAAATAGCATTCATGGCAGTTTCACTATTTACAATAGCACTTATGGCCGTTATATTGCTTGTAATAGTATTCATACCAGTTTCACTATTTGTAATTTCAATCATAGCACTTACATCATTAGCAACATCATGCATTGTTTCTAAAGTATCAAATACTGGATCATTGCTTTTTATTAATAATTTTAAGTGTTTTCCTAAATGCAAGTTTAACTCTAAAACTTTATGAAGAAAAGGAAGCTCTATAAGTTCCTCATCATAACCAACCAAAGGCGAATAAGCCACTGCCAAAAAAGTCTCCAAATTATTCCAAGCATAACCCTTTGTCCCAAAAGTCTTCATATCTTCAATATAATGCAAAACATTAAGTGGTACATTAATATTACTATTAACTGCCTTCTGTATTTCTGCCCAACTCATTTAATCACCTCTAATTTATTTTTATATTCCCCATTACTTTCCATCAACCCATAGACCCCTCGGCAATATCCGCAAGGGCAAGCATAATAATCATTTGGTTATCAACAATCTCTGAAAATGGATCTTTTTTTTGAACAGGCGTATCCTGTTCATATTCACTCGCCGGAATAAAAACATCCTGACTTAAGTCGTAATAATCACCTATAGCAGGTAAGCTTTCATAACAAGATGCATCTAAATTCTTAATATCAGGGTGAGAATCCAGGTAATCATTAGGAAGGGGAAGACCAACTTCTAAACCACCAATAAGATTCACTCTATTGTTTACAATCTGGATATAAATTTCTGACATATTTGTCTCCTTTACCACTCTATAATAACAATTCCAGGTGCGCCTTTGCCACCGACCCCAGGAAGATTATCATAGCCAGTAGCACCACCACCGCCACCACCACCAGAACCATATCCGGTTCCGTTTAGTCCTGGATGGCCACCTGTACCTACGCTGAAATCTCCATTTCCACCTTTGCCGCCTTGCCCAAAATAACTGCCTGCGCCGCCACCGCCGCCGCCAGAATTACCTCTGAAAGAGTCAGTAGTACCGGTAAATCCTGAGCCTCTATAACTTCCTCCTTTGCCACCTGGACATGAAAATGAAACACCACTAGTCTCATTTCCGGGCGTCCCTCCAGCGCCACTTTGAAGCGTAGTATCAGTGTTGCCGCCTTTAATCAATACAAGATCCCCAATGATTGTATTACCAGTCCCAACAACAACTGATATAGTTTTGTTTATAGTAACATCAATAGGGTAACGCTCAATATATTCTCCGGCACTGCCGCCGCTACCGCCTTTACTTCCAATCTTAGAACCAGCAATCATACTACCCCGATTGCCGATAGTTCCATCACCACCTGCCGCACAACCGGTAACATACAAAATATTTACTCCATCAGGCACAATAAATGTACCGCTTTCGGTAAACACTGCACTGCCTCTTGTTGCAAAATTGTCATTAAGAATTTGATCAAGTGGCTTAAAATCATCAGTACCTAAAGTTGAATTAATAGTCCCCTTAATTTCCGTATATGACATAAAAACCTCCTTTTATTAGTAACTCCACGTTATATAGCGGTTTACCTAATCAAAGACAAAAAACAATGAAACAAAACCTTATGCAATTTTAGTTTCAGATTTAAAGCTATGAACAAGAAAAAGTCAAATTTCTATACTGACACTTGTTTCTCATATAAAGTGAAATTACTTAAGGGTTGATTCTGCTTTTGGTTCTTTAAATCAAAGCAACCCACTATATAGCTTTAGAACCTAAACTCCTGAAGTAGTCCTATCAAAAACCACAGAACCACTTGTAAAATCAGTTTCTGTTATGGATTTCTTAAAAATACTCTCTCCATCCTCTGCATAAAGGGTGGTTTCGCTTATGATGCTTTTGTTGTTAAAAATAGTTTCCCTTTTTGCAAGAGCCATACCGTCTTCACGTGTAATGCTCTCTATAACACGATTATTAAAAAAATTTGTCTCCTTAACTGTTCCTGTCAGTTCAAGGAGATTGTCAAAATCAAAACCTGCAACTAATGAGGTATCAAGCCTAATAATATCGTACCAGTTTTTAACAGTGGTAACCTGCTGGTTAAGCCTGTCCTGATATCCATCATTAAATGCATCCATACGGTTGTTGAATCCGGTTTCCATGGTGTCCAGAAAGGCTTCAAAACCTGCCTGAAAATCATAATATAATTTTTCTGTATCAGCCCTTATAAGCCCTGAAATAATTCCGCAAACGGAAGAATTAATCCGTTCGTCGGTTATGTTTTCTGGTTTGATATAAAGAGCTCCGCTTGGAATCCTAACCTGTGCAAGAGATAGATCCCATTTTTCGTGATCCCTGACTAGCTCCGGTGGTTGTGGATCTGCTGCCGGAACGCCTTTTATAACCATAGGTGTAATGCTTCTAGTACCTACAAAACGGTCAAGCCTAAGAACCACCCTATCGATTCGGGGCAGAGTAGGGTCTCCGATATTATGCCTTATTCTATAATTAACACTGTCAGCGTCCTCGTCACACCAAAAGAAATAACCTTGGATTGATGCAAACCCCGGCGAAAGAAAGGTGTGCATTCCCTGACCGTCGGCAAAAACACTAAGACAGTCTCCGCCGTTTCTCACACCGTCACCGATAAATGCAGATATAAACTTTGCCCAATCAGATGCCAGTAAAACCCTTGGATCTTCCGGCGTAGAATCAAAATGCGCACAGCTAAGTTTTGCCATTTACCTAACCTCCTTGCTTTGCTTTAAAATATTATAAATGTTTGGGAGCTTTGAACCAAAACGTATGTCGCAGCGGTAACCAACATCCCTCTCCCAAACCTCTGTAACCCCTGTTATGCGTGTGTCCATTGCAATACCCAACCTGCCAATCTTAACAGTAACAAGATCCCCCAAAAAAAAGTCCTGCTCAAAAGCAAAAACCTTTGGAAGTGACTCCGCCGTTATATTCATTGCTTCCTTATAATCCTCCATCTTTTGGTTGCCATAATACAAAAGCTCCTGTGCATCCTGTGCGTTTCCACATTCAAGAAACACTTCCCAACGGTCAACCCCTTGAAAATCAGCACCAATGGTGTATATGAGCCTGTCCTCGTCCTCGCCAGCACCACCTGCATAACCGGTTGAGCAATATTTCTGAAAGTCCTCGGAATACCTGTACTTGCCTATGTTCATGTACTCCATTTTAAATGTAACAGGTGAAATGTCCTGCTGACTTTCGGTTCTGTCAATTCCGCCAGACACTTCAAAAATCCATTTCCTGTCCCTGGAATCTGCATAAATATTAAACCCCATGTCTGAATAACTTGAAATGGAAGCCATTTCATCCGCAAGGTTTTGATAACGGCTTTGCCAAGGCATTAGGATACCCCTTCCTAAATCCGGCGCAATTGCAAGGTTGGGCATTTGTCTCTTATAGTAAGCAAGATCACCCAGATTCCTACGCACAAAATGCTTAAGCACTGTTTCAGAATTTGCATAAATCCTTTCATAACCAAGAGCGTTTGGATTCTCCGCTTTTGTGGGTGGCACTATAATTCTTTGCTTTAACAAACCATCACCTGTGTCACCATATATCACAAGGGTTGCACCGCTGCGGTCCTCTTCCATATAAAAATCTCTTATGATACCACATTTATCTCCTGCGCCGTTAAGTATTATTATGTTTCCTCTGGTTCTCAATAACTCGGAATGGCTTTTGTCGGGCTGGATATGTATTTCAAACCTTCCGCATGTAAGGTGTTCCCTGCTCATTTGTACGCTTTCAGCATTAGAAACCTGTCCAAGCCAGTTGAAATTCTTGTCATAAATCCTAATATCACATTTATCCATTGGTTAAACCCCCACATACAGCTTCCGAAACAAAAGCCTCACGCTAACTTTCTTATTCTCGTCCTCTGTTTCATATAAAATCACATTCCTACCCCGTGCAAGAGAAAACAATGTACTGTCATGACTTAAATAGCCGTATGCGTTTTCTTCCGTTTCCTCAGTGCCGTCGCTGCGAACCAGCAAGACTGTTGATACCCCCGGATCGGTGTTAATATAAATATGCTCATATGAATTAGTGTCTTTTTCAATCTTAATAAACTGACCAGTGGTAAGGTTTAAAACTTTAGGGTTCTTAGACCCTCCGCCAATGTAAATTTCAAGCGGAGTAGGGTAGTCACCGTCGTTATCAATGATTGCTTGATAACCAAGATTACCAAATCCGCCGGGTAATACCAACGGAAACTCAAGTCCTCCACCAAGATATGCAAGTGAAATCTGTGAGGCTTCCCCCGACTGCCACAAGGGCGATGGACATTCAAAATCTATGCCAATGGTCTGAACATGCCTAATCTTGGATGTATATGGTATGTTCTTGCAAAAGGCCTGAATTTGCCATCTGCCATAATGGTTTTCATAAATGATTGTTCCCAAGCCAAGAGCAGGGTTACAAGCGTTTATAAGTCTGCGCCTGAGCATAAACATGTGGTCTATGCTCCCTGACTTGCCAATGATATGTCCGGTAAGTTTAATTACCCTTTTTTCGAACATAGTCCCGTGAAGAGTATAACCGTTTTGCCCAGCCGCCTGACTTTCAATTGTTTCTAAGGGCGCAAGCCCTGTTCCGTCAATCTGCCAGAATAAATATGGTTCGGTGTTACAAAAAACTATCTCCTGTCCTCTGGAATTAATAAATGTAAGGCGCTGCAATAGCTCACCTCCCTTGACTAATATGGCGGTCTGCCTTATCATAACCAAAAACAATGAAGCAAACCTTATGCAATTTGACTCTCTAATTCAAAACCACAAATAATAAAAATTCAAATTGCTATATAGCAATTCCGCTTTATACAGACATTATTTATTTAAATAAAGAAGAATTGCCAAAGGGTTGCTTTAGCTTTCAATTTTCTATACCAAAGCAACCGACAATATAACAATTCCGCTTTATACAGACATTTTTATTTAAATAAAGAGGAATTGCCAAAGGGTTGCTTTAGCTTTCAATTTTCTATACCAAAGCAACCGGCTATATAACAATTCCACTTTAAACAGAAATTATTTATTCAAATAAAGAGGAATTCCAAAGGGTTGCTTTTGCTATCAATTTTCTATACCAAAGCAACCGGCTATATAACAATTCCGTTTTAAACAAACATTATTTATTCGAATAAAGAGGAATTGCCAAAGGGTTGCTCTCGCTTTCAATTTTCTATACCAAAGCAACCGGCTATATAACAATTCCGTTTTAAACAAACATTATTTATTCGAATAAAGAGGAATTGCCAAAGGGTTGCTCTCGCTTTCAATTTTCTATACCAAAGCAACCGGCTATATAACAATTCCGCTTTATTCAGAAATTATTTATTCAAATAAAGAGGAATTCCAAAGGGTTGCTTTTGCTATCAATTTTCTATACCAAAGCAACCGGCTATATAACAATTCCGTTTTAAACAAACATTATTTATTCGAATAAAGAGGAATTGCCAAAGGGTTGCTTTTGCTATCAATTTTCTATACCAAAGCAACCAACAATATAACAATTACGCTTTAAACAAACATTATTTATTCGAATAAAGAGGAATTGCCAAAGGGTTGCTTTCGCTTTCAATTTTCTATACCAAAGCAACCGGCTATATAACAATTCCGTTCTAAACAAACATTATTTATTAAAATAAAGAAGAATTGCCAAAGGGTTGCTTTAGCTTTCAATTTTCTATACCAAAGCAACCGACAATATAACAATTCCG
>CAZTAY010000043.1:0-4971 GCA_964611655.1 uncultured Eubacteriales bacterium | reverse complement strand
TAAAGAGGAATTGCCAAAGGGTTGCTTTCGCTTTCAATTTTCTATACCAAAGCAATCGGCTATATAACAATTCCGTTTTAAACAAACATTATTTATTAAAATAAAGAGGAATTGCAAAGGATTGCTTATGCTTTCGCTTTTCTATGTAAAAGCAACCCGCTATAATAAAGTTGTGACTTTTAGATCAACTCCATGTTTGACTTGCAATTTTCAAGACGAAAATGGGCGGCTAGGCCGTTTTTGATGTAGATAAATTTCTTAAGTCAATGGTGATTGCTAAAAGTTCACGACTGATTCAAAAAAGTTTAAACATACCTTAGCATGTCAGTAAGCGCTTCTTGTGTCTGTCTTGCAATCATAGACGGTGTGGCGCTGTTTGTGGTAATGGTCTGGTTAAACGACAGACTAACAGGCGCTGCACTTTGAGTAGAATAGGAACTATAGCTTCCGCCGCCACTAATAGAGTTTGCCGCAGCGTTAAATGCAGAGGCATATGCAGCTCCTGCACGTCTACCAGCATCCCCAAATTCTGAAACCCTGTTAATCAGCTCACGAATAATAGCTGTAATGGTGTTAGAAAACAAAAGTTTTTCGTCCCGGCTGTTGTCATAAGCAAGCTTATATTTTTCTGAATAAAAGCTGGAAGTACCTGTTAATCTCTTTGCATTTTCGCTTTTAAGCTCTTGGGTTTCGTTGGAATAAATACCCAAAATATATTCAAGATCTTTGTCATAAAGAGCTTTTTTTGAAGCAGACAAAATCCCAAGCTCTGTAAGCTCTGTTTGTACAGATTTATTAAAAGCATCCATTTGTGCTTGTATGGCAGCAATTTTGCTTTCAGCTTCTGCTTGATAAATAGCAGCCTTTTTATTCATTTCTGTTTCAATAGCGGCAAGTTCTCTGTCCATTGCTGAATTAATTGTATTTTCTCTATCACTCTGATTGTTTTTCAGTGCATTAAGCTGCTCATTAAGTGAAATCTTCATGGCTTCAAGAGCTTCCCTCTGTTTTCTCTTGTCATACTCCGAATTTAAATTATTAAGCTCTTTTTGCAGCTCATACTTGTTCTTGTCGTCATGCTCATAGAAAATCATCTGTTCAAGCTGTTTTTTCTTGCGCTCGTAAACCTTATCCTGATCGTCAATGTCCTGCTGTCTAAGCAGCTTATCAATATCCGCAATCTTCTGCCTGAGAATTTCAATCTCTTCATTGGCTGCTTCTTTAGCCTTTTTAAGCTGTGTACTGTATTTTTGCTTAATAATACTCTCTTGGTTCTTGCTTTCTTTTGACAGAGCATCTGTCTGCTTCTTTAAAGCATCCTGCTGCTCTTTAATAAGCGTTTCATATTCCTTTTGCCTTGCCTTGATATATTGCGTGTTTAAAGCAAGTATCTTCTCGTAATACTTCTGCTCGTCCTTTTCAGCGGTTTCCAAAAGCTTTTGCTGATGACTTGTAAGTTCCTCGCCGTTTGCTTTAAGGGAATCTATAAACCGTCTGTTTTCATCAAGTCGCTTTTGATAGGATTCAATTTCATCCCTTAAATCAAACTTATAAACGTCATACTGACCTTGACCAAAACGCACTCCTTCATAAGACTTTAAAAGATTAATGCGCTCTTCTTCGCCTTTAATAAATGAATCAAGCCCGTCCTTATCTTGGTCGGAATAAAAGTTTTGTAAATCTTCCTTTGCCTTTGCTATAAGATCGCTAACCGACTGATACTCCTTTGAGGATTCCTTTAATTCGCTTAAAATACTGTTATAGGCGCTAATGACAGACAAATAATCCTCTTCAATCATGGTCTTATCAGACAATCTCTTTATTTCATCAGTGCTTGATCTCACAACGGATTTTTTAGCCTCGTAATACTCTGCAAACAAAGACAAGTCCTTGTCAAAACCGCTTTTGTTGGTCTGGTAAAGCTTTTCCAGATACTCCTGCTGCTCTTTTGTTCCGTTAAAGCTGTCAAGCCTAAGCATTAACCTGTAATCCTCAAGAGCTTTCTTTGTTGCCTCAATTTCAGGGTCAACATCCGAACCCTTACTGCTTCCGGAAGCTTTTCTGGAGCTTCCCCCGGAGGAACGCTTAGCAGAACCATCAGCAGAAAGGTTATTCATATATGATAAGGCCTTTCCAACCTGCTGTTGTTTTTCCTGTAATTTACTGACACTTGCCATTTCACTAATAATCTGGTTTTCTTTCAATCCTACCAGATTTTTTATTATAGGCACGTTACTGAAAACCCCGAAAAAAGCGTTCATGGCTTCAAGCTCTTTCTTATACTGCGCAATTCTGATATTGCCTTCTTCAATCTGAGCATCAGTCAGATTTTTTTGCGCGTTAATCTTAGCAATATAAATTTCCTTTTCGCTTTCCCAAACATCCTTAACAACTTGACCTTCTTTAAACGTAATATCCCCTGTCTCTTCAATATAACGGGCAAGTTGAGGGTATAAATAAATAAGTTCAGCTGCTTTATTAACAGCAAGGTCCTTTCCACTTGAAAGGCTCTTATAAGCACTCCCAAGCTTACCAACTTCATTACTAAGCCCCTCAAGAACATCTTTTGAGTTTTCCAGATCTTCGTTGGAACTCCATACTCCATTCAATATGAATTCTATTATTGAAATATAATTTTCATACTCTGCCAAACCATCTGAGATTGCAAGTCCCACCGACTTAAACGCAACTATAGCACTGTCTGCAATATTCCCAAACAATTCCTCGTTTGAGATGTTTTCAATCTCCGAAACCTTGTCATAAATAGAATCAAGTTCATTAGCGGAATCACTAAATCCCTCAGTGTAAAAGGAAATGTTGTACTGGCCGTCCTTGAATTTGTCAAGCCTTGAAAGCTCACGCTCTGCCGTTTCAACTCCTGTTAAAACCCCTGATGCCACAGCGCTAATCTCAATACAAATTTCATCAAGAGTCATTTGCTAACCCTCCATCTAAAAACCAAAAAACTCGTCGGCATAAACAGTCTCCTCGCTTTCATCGCCATACTTCATATCCGAAAGCTCAAAGGCAATCTCGCCAATCTCGTCCAAATAAAAATCCTCTAACAAGGCTTTCTTGCTAATTCCCATTGAAAGCCCTGCTGCAATCAGCCTTTGAAGCCAGTACTCTGTAGAGGTTTCAGGCTTTTTAGAAGCTCTGCTCCTGCCTTCATACACTCCCCCAGGCGGTTTACCTTCCTGAACCCATCAATTATTTCAATAAGCCCATCAAGGCCTATTTCCTCGTTCTCAAAAAGCTCTTGTTCAGGTATACCAGTAAGTTCTGCCACAACGGATAAGATATATTCGGGAGCTTTTTTAAAAACTCCAGCAAACAATGCTTTAAACGCCTGCTCATCAAAAGCTTGAAGTTGCTTCAAAGTCTCTTTAAATCCCATGCCGGGAAAAGCGTGTGATAAAACGTCTCCCGGCAGGTTTGAAATTAAATCCATTGCCCTAAGATAAGCGCCTATGGGCATTTTCTTAATCCTGTAACCACAGACAACAATTTCTTTAGGCAAGCTTAAATGCTCATTCAGAACAACCGCCCCCTAAACAGTGGGTATTTCATCAAGCCAGCTCATGTCGTCCCCGTCATGGATCATCCCCGGCAATGAATCACAACTTCTTGCAGTGAAAACGCCGGTGATGTTATAGCTTGAAACTCCAGCGGAATCACCCTTTGTCTGAATCTCGGTTTCCTCAACAGCGGATACAACAAAACGATACATTCGGTACATTCTATAACTACCGCCTGCTTGGAGACATCTAAAGGTTGCACCAAACTCAAGGCTCTTGCCCTGTGGATTCCATTTAAGCTCTTTAGTATCCTCATCATATTCACCAAATCCAAGCTTCGCCATCATTGGCAAAGAAACTTCAACAAAGGTTATGGTGGAATTAAGACCGTTCCAGTTGGTGATTTCCAGATATTTCATGTCGTCGCCATAAATGGCTGTACTGGATTTATCAACTTCTTTAGTCATTTTCTGTGCCCAAGGAATATCAAACCCCTCTGAAACCTCATATGCAGAGGTGGTGTTTGTTACAATAGGGAACAGTTTAAAACGGCTGAACCCCTGTAATGCTGCTTTATTGCTAGACATCTAATCTACCTCCCGTCCGTATGGACAATCATATTAAATGTATATAAAATGCGCTCCTTCTCGTCACGCTTTAAGAAAAACGGCCGCTGTAAAGGTCTAATAATCACCTTTCGCATGTCCGTAAGTGAAATAAGTCTTTCGGACTCTGTTATGCCGCTGTTAAATAATGTATATAAACGATAGGATACATCGTCGGACTCTTCAAAGCTCTCACTGCGCACAACAACCTGAAACCTGTACGCACAAATACCATAATCAAAACCCAGAGTCCCGATACTGTTGGCATAATTAATGATCTGAATTGCGTTATCGGGCGAATCCGGCATGAACTCGCAGAACACCGCGTATCCTTCGGAATTTGTAATAGAATCAATATAATGCATTAAATCTGTTGCAATGTTTTCGATTATAAACCGCCTCCTTTGTGGATTGTATCATATACGGCATTTATAACCCTGCTGCAAATCTCATCTTTCCTGTTTAATAAAAGCCTCTCAAGAAACTTCGGATTCTCACCATCAAGGCTCTCATGCTCATTAAGAACATTTCCGCCCCTGAATATAATAGTGAACAATGACATAAGCCCCTGCCGCTGTGATGTTACTTCTCCAATTACATTTGGCATACCCTCTGCTGCTTCTTTCGCCTCAAATACTATCTCATTAACAATCTCCTCAAACGCATCAAGTGCAGCGTTTGAAATGGCTTCGCCGCTTATCATATGCACCACGACTCATAGCCGTCGTTCTCGCCGAATACAGAACTGCGCTCTGACACAGACAAGATTACATGACCGTCAATCCTGTCCCCCGGCGCGGTTTCCAACTTTGTTATGTAAAGGATATGCCCATTTATAGCAACACGTC
>CAZTAY010000042.1:3487-20648 GCA_964611655.1 uncultured Eubacteriales bacterium | reverse complement strand
TGATAGTATGTTCAAGTCTGTTTTGTAAAGCACCAAGCTTAGCTCTTTCTGTTGATACATTTCCGATTGCTTTATCAACTTGTGTTGTTAATGCCATAATGCTTGCGCCTGTTTTGTTTGATAAGTAACCTGCTGAAAACTGACCTTGCTTAATACTTATTGCAGAACAGTTCATGTTTTTGATAGTAAAAGAAATGTTTTGACCAGTGTTTGCACCAACTTGTAAGAAAACATTTTTTGCAGAGCCGTTAATAAGCTTTTTGGTGTTAAACTCAGTCTTAGTGGTCATAGCATCTATTTCTTTGCAAAGCTGAGTAAGTTCTTCTCCAATCTTTGCACGGTCAGATGAAACGTTAGTATCATTAGCAGCCTGAACAACAAGCTCTCTCATTCTCTTTAAGATTTCATGAGTTTCTTGAAGAGCACCTTCAGCGGTTTGGATAAGAGAAATACCGTCAGCAGAGTTTCTGGAAGCTTGATTAAGACCTTTGATCTGATTTCTCATTTTTTCAGAGATAGCAAGACCAGCAGCGTCGTCACCTGCGCGGTTGATTCTTAAACCACTTGATAATTTTTCGGATGCTTTTTCAGCAGCGCCTGATGTAACTTTTAAAGATCTGTGGCTGTTTAGAGCCTGAATATTGGTATTAACTATTAAACTGCTCATTTTTTCTTCCTCCTTGGATTTGTTATATAAGCTTCCGTGCTTATAACTGTATTCAATAAGATGTCAATGCTCCTTTTGAAGCGATTATGCTGTACTTATTTGTTATGCCATCTTGCCATAATTGTTACAGTATGCTTTCGCCACCGTGCCTCAAATAACAAAAAAATCGCCATTTCAATTTCGGGCACCTATTATTGAATACAGCTTCTTACTTTTACATTATATTAAACTCAAATCTTTAAAAGATAGCTCCCTTTTTCTCTTAAAGACAAAGTTTAAATATTACAAATAATATATCGTATAATATGGGAAAAACTTTATAGTATTTTAGGAAAATTTTAAATGTTTATTTTTTGGGAATACCAATATAAACAAATCCATTAACCGGATCAACAGAAATAAGTTCTCCCTGGGGAATTACATCAACCACTTTGTCCGTACAAATTGCAAGTGGAATATCAAGAGTTTGTGCAACGATTTCAGCATGTTGAGTATCGCAAAGTTCAAAACCGCCGACTACAATTGCAGCAGCTCTTTTTAAGTATGGCAGCAGTTCTGTGGTAGTTTGGTTTGTAACAATAATATTTCCGTCTTTGAAATATTTCTCAGCCTCTGCAGGCGCTTTTACAACACATGCCCTGCCGGAAACAAAGGTTTTTCCAACGCCCCTGCCCTTTGCAAGTATTTCCCCTACAATTCCAACTTTGATAGAATTTGTTGAGCCTATGGAAGAACCGATTGTTGAGCCTACAGTCACAACAACCGTGTCGCCTGTTTTAGCTGCTCCTGAATATTCGGCTTTTTTCATTGCAAGGTCGAACATGTCAGTGCCTGTGTATTCTTCATTGCTTGCAAGAACAGGTATACATCCCCAAACAAGGCTAAGCTTGCGCCAAACTTTTTCGTTGTTGGAACAAGCAACGATTGGGCAATGAGGTCTAAAGCGTGAAACCATTCTGGCAGTAAAACCGGCTTTTGTTACGGTGGCAATAGATTTTGCGCCCAGGTCTGATGCAATAGAACATGCTGCAAAACTTATTGCGTTAGTAATATTATGGGTTGAACCCATTTGATGATGTTGGTAGACAGCGTCTTTATAAGCAATTGAATCCTCTATCCTGCTTGCAATTCTGGACATCATCATAACGCTTTCAACAGGAAAAGCACCTCTTGCGGTCTCGCCAGACAACATTAGAGTGTCAGAACCGTCAAAGATAGCATTTGCAACGTCATTTGCCTCAGCTCTTGTGGGGCGAGGGTTTGACACCATTGATTCTAGCATTTGAGTTGCTGTTATAACGACCTTGCCTTTATTGTTAGCCTTTTTAATAAGCATCTTTTGCACGAGTGGAACTTCCTCTGGAGGAATTTCAACTCCTAAATCACCTCTTGCAACCATAATGCCGTTTGCAACTTCGAGTATTTCATCAATATTGTTAACACCGTCGCGGTTCTCAATCTTTGCAATTATCTCAATATCCATACCATTGTTAGAGTCAAGGACATGGCGTATGTTTACAACATCCTTTGCAGTTCTAATAAAGGAAGCTGCAACATAGTCAAAGCCGTTTTCGATTCCGAACAAAATATCGTTTATATCGTTATCAGTAAGAGCTGGAAGGTTTACATATACATCAGGAATATTTATGCCTTTGCGTGAGCTGATAAAACCACCGTTTACAATTTTACATTTAACATCAGTTTCGGTTATATCCTCCACATGAAGCTCAATAAGCCCGTCATCAATAAGCACCCTGTCGCCTTTTTTTAAGTCCTTTGGAAGATCGGGATAAGTTACTGAAACCCTCTTTTCATCACCTACAATTTCCTCTGTAGTTAGGGTGAACTCTTCACCTTGCTCCAAATAAATCTTATCCTTTGCAAAGGTCTTAATGCGGATTTCAGGTCCTTTAGTGTCTAAAATCAGAGGGATGGGGGTGTTGAGTTCTTCCCGAACCTGTTTTACACGATCAATAAGCTGTCTGTGTGAGTCATATGTGCCGTGAGAGAAATTTACTCTGACAGCGTTCATTCCGGCATTTACTAGGTCTTTAATTATTGAAACTTCGTCACTTGCAGGTCCTAAAGTAGCCAATATCTTTGTTTTTCTCAAATTAATGCCTCCTTTGAAGGATAAATTTATCGTTAGCAATAATAAATAAAACTTTCGTAAAAATTTAGAACAAGTTCTTATAAGTTCTTACAGGTTCTTAAAAGTTCTCATCAGATTGTTGTTATAGCTAATTTAATTGTCTTTTATTGACAAAAACCTCGTGGCTTTGCCCCGAACCCCACTTCTTTCTTATAAGAAAGAAGCAAAGAATTTCAATGAAATGCCGCAAGTGCGGCATTTCTAATCAAAGCTTTTTGAAGGGTTTGGGAAACTTTTTCTCGAAAAAGTTTCCCAAGAACGTTTGTCAACAGCCTGATAAGTTCTTATATAAGAAATTACTTGGTTTGCTTTATTGCAAACCTTTAATATGAAAATTATAGCATTACCAGATTTTTATGGCAATTACTTTAGATAATTATTACATAAAGAATGGGATATTATTCAATATTAAAGACTTGACTTAGGATTTAAAACCTTTCTAAGAACATAAAAAGGCTTTTTGATGTAATTCTGAAATATCTTATTAAGATATTCCGTAATCAAAAAGCCATTTTGTTTAAGGCATTGCAACCCTAACTGTCTGTTAAGGAACAATAGCCGGGGTTTACCTTAATTAATATCAAGGCAAACTAATATAAGAGAGAGTGTCTGAACGTGTTTTTATAAATCCTAAAGCAAATTCCATGTTCGACTTGCAATTTTGGATAAGGCCGTTTTCATGTTGATAATTGCTTATGTCAAAAGGAATTGCAATAACGCAAAAACGTCTAAGAGCGCATTATAGTGGGTTGCTTTGATATAGAGCAAAATCGGAAGCAACCCTTAAGCAAATCCACTTTATTTGAATAAAAAAGTGTCAGTATAAAGCCGAATTGCCATAGTATTTTGCGTCACAGAGGATTGTGAAGATCTCTGTTAATCAGCTTATGTTTGTTAGATTGCGCAGTGATTAAATGCTGCAATAGCGCAAATAGGTATATTAATTACTGAGCCTAATGGATTAACGCATCCGCAAGCACTTGGGAAAGCACCTGTTTGTACGCCAACGCCGATGCCTCTTCCGCAGCCGCATCCGCCGCCGCAGCAACCTCTGCCACAACCACAGCCGCCGCCGCAACCGCCGCCGCAACCGCAGCCGCATCCAACGCCAGGGCCTATGCCAGCACCAATTCCTATTGGTCCTGTACAAGCAGAGCCAAGAGGACATGCCGGTGGAGCGCCCATGTCGCAAAGTAATCTTGCAACTTGATCGTCAACACAAATCAAAACGCCAGTAAAGCCGCTGCCAGAAAGACCGCCGCTGGTGGTGAATATAGTAACTGTTTGACCAACGTAACGAGCCATGCATTCAACTAAACATCCCATATTATCTTCCTCCAAATTTTAAAGTCTAAATAACCAAGCTAAGCCAAGCCTGGAATTACTTGATACCAATTTTCTATGACTAAACTGGTGCGAGAAACAGTTTAGCTAAAATTACGGTCAATCAGCTTAAAAAGTTGACTGGCTGTAAGATGCAGGTTTGTGTTACTGCTGTTTCGGTTAGAATTGAACCGAAACATGCGCCATGCGCCACTCGTTCCGCTTCGCTACACTCGTGAAGAGGGCACTTAATTCAATTGGTAATCGTCTTACGCAAACAAGTTTGCTACAGCCGATTGCAATTGAATTAGCTATACTGCAAATTGGTATAGCAATTCAGTTTGACATAAGCAATTTCTCTATACCGAATCGAATAAAACTGTCGATTTTCGGCTTGAAATTGTAAATCAAACATGGAATTGCTCTAAGCAGGAGATTTCCTACTCCTATTACTTATATTATGACAAGCATTTTGTTTGTGTTACAAGTTATTGAGGTGGACAAAATGAATTTAAATTATTATTCAAAAAAAGGTGGTCTAATATGGCAACAACACTTTATACAGACAATTTTTATACAATGAAGTGGAATTGCCTTATACCAAGATATGCAAAAGAATAAACTTATGATTTATAGGAATAATAAATAGTATGGTGTGTTCACACTAAGCAAACAACAATCCTGTAGGCTGATTTTTCGCTACATCATAATTTTAATATTATGTGTTGTTGCTTCTTCCTCAATTAGTGGGAATACGACGCTGAAGTCGAAAGAGTAATAAGGAGTGATGATAAATGGCAAAAGCTGGAATGAGAAGGCCTGATCCTAAAGACCCTCATGGTACGGAGAGTAATAAAAAAAACAAGTTCAAAAAGAACGAACAAGAGCCTGTGCCTGAAATCAGTGGAAAAGAAAAAACAAAGAAATAGATACATTTAGTTGATGTCGTATGGTTTATGTTGCTGTGCGACATTTTTATGTGGTGACAAACAATGCAAATTAGAGAAAAAGATTACATTACTATATAAATACAAATTATAGTTGACTAATAGCATTAATTGGATTAAAATAGTAGAAAAAAACACGGAGGGTTTGCAGTGAAAAGACAAGTTTGTTGTTTTAGTGGACACAGAGAAATTCCGCAAGCCAAAATTGATGAAATTGAGAAAAGTTTAGAGAATGAAATACGAAAACTGATTAAGCAAAATGTAATTTATTATGGTTCAGGAGGTGCAAGAGGGTTTGATATGATTGCTGCAAAATGTGTGATTAACCTGCGGTTAATTTTCAAGGAATTAAAACTTATACTTGTATTGCCCTTTCATGGGCATACTAATAACTGGACTCAAAAAGACAAATACATATTTAATGAAGTATTGGCAAAAGCGGATAAGGTGGTTTATACTGCTGATCATTATTTTAAAGGTTGTTTGCACAAGCGAAACCGCTATCTGGTGGATAATAGCAGCCATATAATCTGTTATCTGACAAAAGACACCGGCGGAACTAAGTATACTGCCGACTATGCAAGAACAAAAGAACTTAATGTTATTCAGTTGTAATTAGTAAACACTGTCAAATAAGTTGTTACCAAGGCAAGCCATAGCTGTTTCGTTTCAAATTAGGTTAAACAAGCGCTCTGTGCCACTCGTTTTGCTATGATAAACTCGTGTGACAGGGCGCTTAATCAACCAGCAATCGTCTTAACTCAAACAAGTTTGCTACAGCCGATTGCTGGTTGGATTAGCTAGAAAGCTCAAGCTGGTTTCTACCTTTGGAAGAATCTATTCCGATATTTTTTGCCTGGTTGACCTTCATAATTTAATTTAGAATTAGGTAACTATTTGGATTCTATTCTAAGTGGCATAAAAGTGTTTGACAATCTATTTAACAAGGAATATAATATGTCAAAAACAAAGACAAATATGTAAAAAAAAGGGATTAATTCAATTAATTATTTAATATAGTTCAACATTAAGTAATTTAAAACCTTATTTCTGAATGAGGGTCTAAGTATGGGTGAAAATTTGTGAATAAAATTTTTCGAAGGATAATTGCATATATTACCTTATTTTTCATTGTTCTTTTATCTAACAAATCAACTATGGCATCAGAAGAGTTTAGTTCATTAAAAGTAAACCAAAAGCTTTACTTTGGCAGTTATTTTCTTACGCAACATATGGATGACATACCTAATTGGATTAAAGATGCGGAGTATGAAGAATTGGATATTAGCGTACATCCGGAAATTATAAAATTTATAGCAAAAATAGACGAGAGTTATTTTATGCGTACAGATCAAAGGGGTTGGCCAGTTTATTCCTATCTTGAACCAATAGAATGGAGAGTTTTATCAATAAATGATGGGAATGCATTAATTTTATCTGAAAAATCTATAATGAAAGACTTTTTTCCGACTGTATATGGAAAGGTAGACTGGTCAAACAGTACTCTAAGAAGTTATTTGAATGGATATGACAATACTAAAAACGCGGCTTCTAAAGACTATTCAAAGTATAATTTCTATGATATAGCTTTTTCTGAAGCAGAAAAGTCAGTTATAATTCAAACTGAAATAATTACCAAAGATTCAGAAACCACTTATGACAAAGTTTTCATTTTATCAAAAGAAGAAGCTTTAAAATATTTAGTTAATAAAGACGAAAAATTACCGGATAATTATTATTTATGGAAGCTAAGAGAAGCCAAAGGTAATAAGATTTACGCTTTGGAAAGCGAAACACAAGAGATTTACGATGTAGAGGAGTTTCCGTCATTTGATTTTATGCCTAGGGACATCAGGGCAGCCATGGTAATTGATCTATCTAAAATAAATGTAATTTCGGATGGAGATTCTTTCTATGCGCTGATAGACAAAAAACCAGAAGATATAATTTACACTCACTTAATTCTAAAAGATCCAAGTCCAAGTCCATGGGCCGTAAAGGAAATTGATAGTGCAAAGGAAATAAACATTTTAAAAAAACCTGCTATTGTAAAAAATTATACTACTTATCAATCTCCAATCACAAGAGAACACTTCTGTGAACTATTAATGGCAACATATCTGTTTGCTGAAGATAAATTATTACCGGAACCGGAGCTTGAACTTGAACTTGAAAGTCCTTTTGAAGATACAAATAATCAAGCTGTTGCGTTTGCATATAAATTAGGCTTAGTTAGCGGTAAAAGTCCAGGTAAATTTGCTCCTTTTGCTCCTATAAAAAGAGAAGAAGCAGCAAGCATGTTAGGTAGGCTGGCTGCCATAATTGATATTAAGACTAATGTATCGGCTTTAGATTATGTTGATAATTCAGATATTTCTGCTTATGCAACTGAATCTGTTACTATAGTATCCTCTATTATTAATGATGATGGAAACAGGGTAATGGAAGGAGTAAGTGGTAATAGGTTTGCACCCCATGAACAAATAACAGTTGAACAAGCAATTGCATCATTAGTACGGCTTGCTAGACGAGCAAAATAAAAAAGCGGATTTCCGCTTTTTTATTTTAGATTGTTTAAGATTATACAAAACTTAATGTCATGTATCCGTGATTTCCGCTAACTAGGACTACTTCGAGAGTTGTTGTGTTTGATGGTATGTAAATTCCAAATGGAAATTGGTCTGTAGATTTATAACTGTAGTTCCAAGAACCATTATTTACTCGATAAACTATTGCGGCATGAGTTCTTGAACTTACATACTTGGGTGTTATTCTAGCTGTTTTACCAGATGCACCAGAAATAGTATATTTATATACTACCCCATAATTACCTATAAGTTTCCTTGCTCCAGATGTTTTATATTTATTAACATACGCATATTCATTTATATTTTCATTTTCAGTTGCAAATAGCTCATATGTTTTTGTTGGACTTAAAGTTACGCCAGATGTTAGCAACTTCTGAGAATAACCAAGTTCACCGGTAAAGTGAGTGTCGTTCACAGAAGTTATTCCTGAAAGGTTAAAAAGCTCAGTACTGTTATTGATTTTATTATTACCTGCTACAAAAATGCGCATCCATACATTATCAACTCTGGATGCCCTAAATTGTCCTCTATACCATATGCTTTTTGTACCTGTCATAGCTGTGTCAAAAGTAAAATATTTTATACTATTAGCATTAACAGTAACAGTTGAAGTTCCAGAATTCAAGAAACTTGTCAATTGAGGCGTAATATAATTCATGAACTGATTACCGCTTAAATAAGCTGTTTGGGCAGAGGAGTTCATTTTATAATTTATAGATACTGAACTAGTATTAGCGTTCCAAATAGCAACTCCAAAACGCATTGTTCCAGATGATGTTCCTTTAGATACATGATGATACATTTCCACATCTTTAGTCTGGCACCCCATAGATAAAACAATGAATCGTTAGTTAAAGAAAAATCTTCAGGATTATCGGTAAATATTAATGGATTACCTGAATTTGTTGTATAAGATATCTAAGTTGAAGAAGTAGCAGCGTATAATACCGAAGTGTTAGCTGGCGCAAATTCGTTTGAGTTTTCTAATGTTTCATTTTCACAATTCAAGGTAATATCACTATTAGCTTTTATAACCTCATCTTCTTCTTGCTTGAGTGATTCATTAGTTACTTTTTGCCTATATTCTAAATCATCGAATGTAGGGGTTAAACCAATATTATTCATAGATATATCTCTCGTTAGTATAGTGTAAAGGTGCAAAACAAGATAATAAATGCTATTTCGAAAAGAAAAAATTAAAAGATTATAGTATGTGCCATTACCTTAATTAGTTATAAATTTATATCTATCAATATCAACAACTGATAAACTATAAGCAGAAAACAATGTGTGTGTACACGAATTAATTATACATAACAATCTTAAAGTTGTGGGTGATAAACTATAAATTGATTTATTGTATTTTCTAGCATGTGCCTTAGGATATGAATATACTATCCCTTACTTGCAATAAAGATATTTCTAGTTTAAACAGAAATAAAAAAAGGCCTGTTTTAACAGACCACAGGATGTCGACAAAGGCTTGGAGTATTTTCGTGAGGAAGTTTTCCAAAGTATTTAAAAGTCTTTCTCTTAGAAATGCCGCAAATGCGGCATTTCTATTAAAATTCTTTGATTCTTTCTTATAAAGAAGTGGGGCAGGCAAAGCCCTGAGGTATCCTAACCCTTAACAACCAACGCCGAAAGCTCCAGAGGACTAAGTATCTTTCCGTCCTTGTAAACACGCATGTTTCCGCCGGAAATTTCGTCGATTACTAAAACCCCGTCATTGGTTCTTCCGAACTCCAGTTTAATATCATAAAGCTCCATGCCTTTTTTTGCCATTTCTTCTTTAATGATAGAAGCGGTCTTTTGCATCATGCCCTTAATCTTGTCATACTCGCCTTCAGAGAAAATACCCAGCATTTCAAGGGCATCCTTTGTAATCGGAGGATCTTCTCTCTTGTCGTCCTTTAATGTCATTTCCACAAAAGCATCAAGATCCTTAGCTTCTTCTATATAATCACCATATCGTCTTATAAAACTTCCCGTAGCTTTAAACCTGCAAATGACTTCAAGACCTTTCCCATAAACCTTAGCAGGGCGAACCGTCATGGTCACATTATCTATATCAGCAGATACAAAATGAGTTTCAACGCCCTTGTCCTTAAGAATATTAAAGAAATATTCAGTCATCTTAAGTCCGGCAGCACCGGCACCCGGTATACTAAGTCCCACCTGGTTTGAGCCTGGATCAAATACACCATTTTCGCCTGTGGCATCGTCCTTGAATTTCAGCATGTAATTGCCGTCCTCAAGCTCATACACAGATTTTGTCTTGCCTTCATAAACATGTTTCATAGTTTTGCTCCTTTTCAATAAGTACTTTTTTCGTATTATATAGTAAATGCCTGCTTTCGTAAATAGTGTTGTTAAAAGATAAACTGGTAATAAGTTCTTATAAGTTCTTATAAGTTCTTATAAGGCTAAAAGCCAAAGAATAACCCTAGAAATGCAGCAAATGCGGCATTTGTGTTAAAATTCTTTGCTTCTTTCTTATAAGAAAGAAGTGGGTTCAGGGCAAAAGCCCCGAGGATTTACAAAAACAAAGCATTCTACAGTCCAAAAGTTTCATTATGTAAAATGGTTCTGTTACGTCCGTCGTTTTTGGCTTTATATAAGGCTTCATCTGCAAGATTTATCGCTGTTTCCAAATTATTTATAGGCGTGACCTGAGCAATTCCAAGACTAACTGTAACTGAAATTGTAATATTATTTATTTCAAAAGGTATATCGCCTATTACAATTCGGATTCGTTCCGCCAGACTAACTACTGTTTCTTCATTACTATCAGCAACAAAAAGTATAAACTCCTCACCGCCAAAACGGGCAAACACGTCATAAGATCGTATAACATTCTTAACTCTTAATACAAGAGATTTAAGCAGTTCATCTCCTGCCATATGACCGTAATTATCATTCACTCTTTTGAAATAATCAATGTCAAACACAATAACATAAGAATTGTTTTGTAGCCTTAATTCTCTTTCCATCTGTGACTGAGTATGTTCCATGAAATGCCGTCTGTTAAATATTCCTGTAAGCCCGTCTGTGTATGCCAGGTTTTCAAGCTTAGTCTTCAATGATTTCAGCTCATGATTGTTTTGAACCACAAAAGCAACCAATAAACTGATTGAAATGCTTATAACAATCAATGTCCAGTTCTCTGCATATTCATACCACAGCCTAACCGGCAATATGCGAAAATACCAATCAGCATTTAAAATAGGAAGATGTTTCTCAATAAAAGGTGTGCGATCGTTATAATGAAAATTAGACGAAGCAATAATTTGTTTTTCATTATCATCGGGGCTTATTCGCCAAATTTCATATGCAAAACCTTGTAGTTCAAGAGTGTCTAAACCAGCATCTTTCAAAACTTGCGGATATTTCAAGGTTATTGTAACCAAACCCCAGAACTTTTTATTTCCATCAGGCTGATCCAGGAACACCGGCAGCCTGCCCACCAGAGCCTGCCCCCCTTGAATCAAGTTAAAAGGCCCTCCAAAAACAAGGGACTTGCTTTCTTTTGCCTCAATGGCTTCCTTGTTCCCAGCCCCCTCCCCAAGCAAATTGTAACCGAGTACTTTCTCGTTTCCGGCCAGTGGATATACGTCTGCAACTACGCCGGAGGGCGCAATAATAACATTAAGTATAGAAGGATCGTCTAATAGTGTTGCTGCCACTCGTTCAAAATGCCTAATCTCACCATTTCCCTGTATAACAAGCGCCGAAAGTGCTTGAGTTTTATAAACCAGTTTAGTAATCACTTCATTGACCTTTAAGCTCTTTTCTAAAATAAGCTGTTCCATTGTAAGTTTTTCTATATAAGTTCTGTTTGCTAAGGAAAAAAAGATAAGTAAAAAACAAAGGGTCAAAGTAAGTAAAAAAGATAAAACTGTTTTCTTTGAAATTTTCCTGAAACCCTGAAATCTGTTAGAATTGTCTGTTCTGCTCATAATATTCACCTGTTCAAATTCTGGAATTGAAAGCGCTTAAAGAGTAACAGGAATTAAGGCGCTTTATAAGAAGTTGATTTAGAGTTTATCAACTGACTGTCTTTACTATATATATGAATTATATCACAGTTTTTTGCCTTTGCAATTTTTTATTACAATTTGTTGTAAAAAAGATGTACAAGTATCCTTAAAACAGGAATAATATGCCACAAACTTGACTATATTTTAATCAGACAAATATTCTAATAACTAATGACAACTGCGACAAAAAAGGAGTGTATATAATGGAAGTAAAATATTCCCTTAAAAACAAACCAAGTACGAAACGCTCTCTAAACGCTAAACTTGCAGTAACAACCGAACAAAGTATTATCTATGAATTAAGGGAAATCAACAAACAAATCGACATAACCCACGACCAACTTGATTATTGCACAGACGACCTTCTAATAGACAGTTGCATCTATAGACTGATGAGCTTACACTCAAGATATGACTACTACATTACAAAAGCAAAAGAGCTAAACATCTCTCTTTTAAACATTTCTAAGAAAAAGACACTAACCGGCTAAAATTTTTTGATTAATACTTCATTAAGAAATGGGGAATGGCCATTAAGGTGTTTTGACTAAAACAACCAAACAATCTTAAATCGCAAGGGACGGGGTCTTAGAATCCAGTCCCTTGCAGATTGTTGACAAACGATCTCGGAAAATTTTTCGAGAATAAGTTTCCCAAACCCTTCAAAAAGCGTTGATTAGAGCCGCGCTTGCGGCATTTCTTTGAAATTCTTTGCTTCTTTCTTATAAGAAAGAAGTGGGGGTTGGTGCAAATTCACGAGGTTTTTGTCAATTGTCGACAGCCTGAAGGGACGGGGTCTTAGGATCCCGTCCCTTGGTACTTGCGCCCCATAAATAACTTTGCTATAATGACCGAAAGAAACGGAGGATAAATATAATGAATAAAAAATACTACGTAACCACACCCATTTACTTCCCAAGCGACAAGCTGCATATCGGTCACGCATATACAACCGTTGCCGCAGACACTATAAAACGTTATAAAACCATGCGTGGCTACGACGTTAAATTCCTGACGGGAACTGATGAACACGGTCAAAAAATAGAACGCATTGCAAAGGAAAACGGAGTCTCTCCAAAAGAATACGTTGACAACATTGTAGCATGGATTAAAGATCTATGGAAATTCATGGATATAGACTACGACATTTATATAAGAACAACCGACGAAAAACACGAAAAGACCGTCCAGAAAATATTCAAAAAACTCTATGATCAGGGTGATATATATAAAGGTGCGTATGAAGGTTTATACTGCACCCCTTGCGAAACTTACTTCACCAAAACACAGCTATCTGACGGCAATTGCCCCGATTGCGGCAGACCTGTGGAAACCGTTAAAGAAGAGTCATACTTCTTTAGACTTTCTAAATACCAAGAACCCCTTAAAAAATTCATTGCAGAAAACCCTGACTTCATATCCCCTGAATCAAGGCGCAATGAGATGATTAACAACTTTTTAAACCCTGGTCTTGAAGACCTTGCAGTCTCCAGAACCTCTTTTAAATGGGGTATACCCGTGTCCTTTGATCCTGACCATATTGTATATGTCTGGATTGATGCACTTTCAAACTATATTTCGGCTCTTGGCTATGGCAGTGAGGACGACTCTGACTACAAGAAATACTGGCCTGCCGATGTACATTTAACGGCAAAAGAAATCGTAAGATTCCATACCATAATCTGGCCTGCAATGCTTATGGCTCTTGGTGAACCCCTGCCCAAACAGGTTTTTGGTCATGGCTGGATAGTTATTGACGGCGGGAAAATGTCAAAATCAAAAGGTAATGTAGTAGACCCTAAAGTCCTTGTGGAACGCTATGGCATTGACGCAATCCGTTACTTCTTGCTTAGGGAAATCGTATTTGGTCAAGACGGAAACTTCTCAAATGAAGCGCTTATCCAAAGAATAAATTCTGACCTTGCAAACGACTTGGGCAACCTTGTTTCAAGAACTGTGGGAATGATTGATAAATACTTCGGTTGTACCCTTCCTGACATTCCATTTGTAAAAAGCCCTCACGATGAAGAAATCAGTGCGCTTGCTATGAAAACTGCGGAAAAAACACAGGAATTCATGGACAAGTTTAAATTCAACGACGCACTTTCAGCAATTTGGGTGTTCATTCGTCGCCTGAATAAATATATAGACGAATGTGAGCCTTGGAAACTTGTTAAGGATGAGGAGAAAAAGGGCGAGCTTGCAAATGTAATGTACATGCTTACAGAAGGCATTAGAATAATCTCCATTTTAATAACCCCTGTAATGCCTCATACACCGACTGCAATCGACAAACAAATGCCATTGCCAAAAGAGATCACAGGCTGGGACAATGCATTCCAGTTTGGGCTTTATCCAAAATCATTTACTGTTACCAAAGGTGAAGCAATTTTCCCAAGAATTGATGTGGAAAAAGAACTGGCTTATATTAAGGAAGAACTTGAAAAAGCCCTTATGCAAACAAACCTTAAACAGGTGGAAAAAAAGGAAAAGAAAGAAATGCCAAACCAACCTGAAACAATCACAATTGACGACTTTGCCAAACTGAAAATGAGGGCAGGTCAAATCAAGGAATGTGAAAAGGTTGCAAAATCCAAAAAACTGCTTAAATGTCAGGTTGACTTTGGCAACGGCAAAATCAGACAGATCATAGCAGGCATGGCAGAATATTATACTCCTGAAGAAATGGTGGGCAAAAGGGTTGTGGCTGTAGTAAACCTTAAACCTGCAAAGCTTGCAGGGGAAATGTCAAACGGAATGATACTTGCGGCGGAAGACGCTGAGGGTAAACTTTCTCTGCTTACTACTGAATCGGAAGTGGAAAACGGGGCTGATATAAGGTGAAAATATTTGAATCACATGCCCATTACGATGACTCAAGGTTTGACGAGGACAGAGATGAATTGTTAGAAAACCTACCTTTCCATAATGTGGAAAGGGTTATAAATATAGGGACTTCGGTTAAATCTTCCAAAAAAACTATACAACTTTGTGAAAAATATAGTCATGTTTTTGGAAGCGTAGGGGTGCATCCCCACAATGTTTCGACCCTGGCTGATAAGGATCTTCAAATTCTGAAAGAATTAGCGGCGCATCCTAAAATAGTTGCCATAGGAGAGATAGGCCTTGATTTTTACTATGACCACTCTCCGAGGGAAGCTCAAAGAAATTGGTTTGTTAAACAAATTCAGCTTGCAAACGAAACAGGATTGCCCCTTATTATTCATTCAAGGGATGCCGCTCAAGAAGTGTTTGATATACTAAAACAGCATAAATCCCCAGAAGGGGAGGGTGTTATACATTGCTATTCTGGAAGCTGGCAAATGGCAAAAGCCTATACTGAAATGGGTTTCATGATTGGAATCGGAGGCGTGATTACCTTTCCTGACTCAAAAAAATTAAAACAAGTGGTTGAAGAAATCCCCTTGGAGTTTATACTATTAGAGACTGATTGTCCTTATTTAACCCCTGTTCCAAACAGAGGAAAACGCAATGATTCGAGGAATTTGTTATACATTGCCAATAAAATTGCAGAAATCAAAGGTGTTACTGTGGAAACTATACTAAAAACCACCTTTGATAACGGTCAAAGGTTACTTATGAAGCATGTGTAAAAATGTTTGCATAATTGTTACATTTGTGTTAAAATAATTTTTAAGATTTGAAGGATATATCAAATGATATGTCCTTTTATATTGCAGCGACAATTAAACCTAATAAATATTTTGTCGCATTAAGTCCCTTTTAAAGGGCATGGACTAGAAGTTCTAAGCAAGTTTTAGTCTGTGGGTAATATTGCAAATCTATGAACAAATTTTAATACCGTTTTTACGGTGTTAATACAGCAATTCCACTTTATACAACGTTTATTATTCAAATAAAGTGAATTGCCTAAGGGTTGCCTCAGTTTGGTTCTTTATAATAGAGCAACCCGAACACCGGACTTATCCGGTGCAGCGCAGGTTAATAATATACAGCTTGTAGGACTTTGTCATAAGTAGTGCCTGTGCATATCTAAGGAGGGTTTATGAGTAGAAGAATTAAAGTAGGGATTATCCTATTAGCAATGTTGCTTTTATATAGCGGAACAGTTTTTGCGCTTTCAGCAACTTCTAATAAAGTCGACATAATTGACGGCGATAAGAAAATCTCTACAAACACATTTTGCGAAACCGTTGGGGAACTGCTTGAATCTAAGGGAATCGAACTGGAACCTGATACGATTTTAAATGTTTCATTAGACGATGAAATAACTGACAAGATGTGCATTGAAATTAAAAGAGCAGTAATGGTTTTTGTTACGATTGACGACACGCAAAGATTAGTCAGAACCACAAAAGAAACAGTTCAAGAAGTCCTTGACGAAGCAGTAGGACATCTTGACGGAGGTTATAAAGTTTTATCAGCTAAATTAAGCGACCAAATTTATCCGCTTATGGATATAAAATTAACTACAGAATATTCACTGACTGTCGAAATTAAATCAGAAGTCCCATTCCCTAAAGAAACCAAAGAAACTGACGCTCTGTTAAAAGGTAAAACCCGTGTAATACAACAGGGTATAAACGGCGAAAAATCCGTTAAAAAAGAAGTTTTTTATAAAGGAAATGACAGGATCTCCGAGACGATATTGGCGGAAAATACTATTATAGAAGCAACACCGGAGATTACGGAAATTGGAACATATGTTGAACCGCCAAAGAACTTGGTGCCTTTGTCGGCAACAACCGTATCAAAAGTAAAATATAACAAACCTGAAATGACCTATAGCAGGGTTATAACAATGAATGCGTCGGCATACACAACAGACAACGGCGATTCAGGTCCTATCACAGCAACAGGTGAACGTTGCAGAGTAGGTCTTGTGGCTGTTGACCCTAAAGTAATTCCTCTTGGAACAATGCTCTATATTGAGAATTACGGTGTAGCCAGAGCAGCAGACACAGGCGGCGCAATCAAAGGCAATAAAATCGATTTATATTTTAATACTTATAGTGAAGTTTATAACTTCGGTCGCAGGAATATAAAGGTTTATGTTCTTGAATAGTCTCCAGCAATCAAACCGCTATCTACTTTGGATAGCGGTTTTTAATTTTGCAGTGCACTAGCCTAAACTAAGTACGACCTTGCTACTCCATTAGCAGGCATAAGACCAATAGTATATAGACACTGCTATTTTGCTATGTTATATTTGTATATATAGCTAATTCAATTGTTAATCGACTGTAGCAAACTTGTTTGCGTAAGACGATTACCAATTGAATTAAGCGCCCAGCCAAACGAGTGTAGCAAAGCGGAACGAGTGGCGCAGGGCGCATGTTTCGGCTGTTTAGTGCCGAAACAACTATAGCTAATTCAATTGATAATAGGCAGTAGCAAATTTGTTAGAGTAAGACGATTACCAATTGAATTAAGCGCCCAGCCAAACGAGTGTAGCAAAGCGG
>CAZTAY010000042.1:0-3387 GCA_964611655.1 uncultured Eubacteriales bacterium | reverse complement strand
GAAACAACTATAGCTAATTCAATTGATAATAGGCAGTAGCAAATTTGTTAGAGTAGGCGATTACCAATTGAATTAAGCGCCCTGCCACACGAGTGTAGCAGAGCGATGTTTTGGTTTGTTTTTAAACCTAAACAACTATGACAAGTCCGTAGTTTTAGTCATATCATTCTATATTGAGGTGCAATTATATGAAAGTTTTAGAGAGATTCAAGTTAGGGAGTAGGCTGTTTGGTTTAGGGGTTATTGCACTTATTATTACGGTTATAATTAACTTTACGGCAAGTGTATCTATCGGCCAAATTACAGATTTTGCCACCGATTCCTCCAATAAATATACAAGATGCCTTGAGAATATTTATCAAATTAACGATGCATTAGGCAAAGAAAACATTGAAGTTCGTAATATTATTTGGATTTATGACCCACAAGCAAGGGTTAGTTATAAAGAACGGATTGACACACAGGTTAAGGCAATTGATGAAAACGTAACTTTATATAAGTCAATGATGGAACAAGGGAGGTTTGAAAGCTTGAAATCTAAAGAAACCTCCGAATTAGATAATTTTAAGCAAAACTTGGTTGAGTTTCAGGCTGGAAAGGATGAAATTATTCGGCTGGTGGAAGCAGGGCAAAACAATGACGCTCAAGTCTTTTATGACGAAAAATTAACGCCCTTATCAGAGAAAGCCTCCAACAGTATTTCAAACCTTTATAATCTAAACCTGGAAGAAGCAAGGCTTGTTTCAGCCAGTAACGCCCAAATAGGAAACTCTGTTTCTACAACATTATTTATTTTAGTAACGGTTCTGTCAATAATACTGTTTGTCTTTATTGGTCTTGTAACCCTATCCATAACAAAGCCTATGAAAGAATTAATCAACAGCTCTGGAGAAATGGCAAAAGGCAAACTGGTTCAAATGCAATCCGTAAACTATAGGAATGAATTAGGTGATTTGTCCAGAAATTTTACTACTCTAACGGATACCATAAAGGCTCTGCTTTCGGATTTAGAGGCAGTAGTTTTTCAGCATAAGGCAGGTAATATAAATTATGTTATAGATGCAGATAAATATGAAGGCATATATGGTCAGGTTGCAGCGGAAATAAATGATTTGGTTACAATATATAACGCCGATATGCGAGATGCGATTCAATGTGTCTCCGAAATGGGAAACGGCAACTTCAGTGCAACTCTTGCAACCTTCCCTGGGGAAAAAGTATATATAAATAAAGCAGTTTTAGCTGTTCAGAACAACCTGAAAGCCGTTGTCCAAGAGATTAATGGGCTTGCTGAACTTAGCGCAAACGGTAAATTGGACGGACGTGCCAATATAGAACTGTTTAAGGGTGGCTGGAAACAAATTATGATAGGAATAAACGGTATGTTAGAGGCTATCGTTGAGCCTATTAAAGAATCCTCCGACGTTTTAAAGGAGATGGCGCAGGGAAACTTAAAGGTTAAAGTGACAGGAAACTACAAGGGCCATTACGAGGAAATGAAAAATTCCCTTAACAAAACAATAGATGCTGTTTCCTTGTATATATCAGATATTTCACATGTATTAAGCCGCTTAGCTACTGATGACTATACAGAGTCAATCACTAGGGAATATGTGGGGGATTTTGTAAGCATTAAAGACTCTATTAATATGATTGTTGACAAACTAAACGGGCTTATTATTAAAATAAGAGAGTCCTCAACGTCTGTTAATGTTCATTCCGGTAATATTGACTTGCTTAGTAAGACCCTTGAGCAGGAATCGGCACATCAGAAAGATTCTATTGCCAATTTAACACAAATGGTGAGCAGTCTACGTGGGAAAACAGATGAGAATACAAAATCAGCACAAGAAACCAACGAAATTGCACTAGCTACAAAAGAAAACGCTCAAAAAGGTGCAAACGAAATGTCGCATATGGTGGATGCAATGACTAAAATCAGCGAATCATCTTGCAATATTGCAAACATTATTAAAGTGATTGACGATATAGCGTTCCAAACCAATCTGCTTGCCCTTAATGCCGCCGTTGAAGCTGCAAGGGCAGGAACACATGGCAAAGGTTTTGCAGTAGTAGCGGAAGAAGTCAGAACTTTGGCTACAAAAAGCAAGGAAGCTGCTGCCAGAACCAATATCTTGATTGGAGATTCACTTGACAAAATCAAACAGGGAACATCAATTGCAGCCAGCACATCCTCTGCTTTAAATGAAATCATTAACGGTGTATCGGCAGTTTCAGACAATATCTCAAACATTGTGGTATCTTTCAGCCAACAGCAATCGGAGATTTCAATCGTAAACGATACCATTAACGAAATCTCTGTTGTAACCCTAAACAATTCTAATACCGCTGCCAATAGCGCAGCCGCTGTTTCACGGTTAAGGGAAGAAGCGGACAAGCTGGATGAAATGCTTGAATATTTTACCCTGAGGCAACAATAAAAGAAAGCTCTCTTTTTTCCAGATGCAGAAAAAGTCTAAGATAACATTAGTTGGACGAAACCGAATAGAGAGTAAAGTCCAACGCAAATTAAACAAAGGCTCATAATACAGGAGTTAATGCCCTGATTTGAGCCTTTGTTTAAATTAACAATTTAGCTGTATCAGCCTAAAAC
Source organism: uncultured Eubacteriales bacterium (assembly GCA_964611655.1). Taxonomy (GTDB): domain Bacteria; phylum Bacillota; class Clostridia; order Lachnospirales; family CAZTAY01; genus CAZTAY01. The sequence continues at coordinate 773 of CAZTAY010000042.1, read as the reverse complement.
GGAAACACAAGCTCTGTGCCACTGGCTTTACTACACTCAAAGGCAGGGCGCAAAAAAATGGAGATGAGATCGTCCTAGATAAACAAGTTTTACTGTAGCTGGTTTTCAAATGAGTTAGCTATATAGCTGTTTCAACCTAAAAGGCGTCAACCACAGGCACTGCGCCACTTGCTTTAATCACTACACTTAATAGGCATGGTGCAAAAAAGTAAATTTTCTTAGATAAACAAGTTTTACTGAAGCTGGTTTTCAATTGAATTAGCTATATACTGTTTCAGCCTAAAAGGCGTCAACCACAAGCACTGCGCCACTCGTTTAGCTTTACTATACTCAAAGGCAGGGAGCAAAGAATTGGAAATCGTCCTAGATAAACAAGTTAACTGTAAGCAGGCTTTCAATTGAATTTGCTATATTTCTGTTTCAGCCTAAAAGGCGTCAACCACAAGTACTGAGCCACTCGATTAGCTTTACTACACTCAAAGGCATGGCGCAAAAAAATGGAAATCGTCCTAGATAAACAAGTTTTACTGTAGCTGGTTTTCAAATGAGTTAGCTATATAGCTGTTTCAGCCTGAAAGGCGTCAACCACAAGCACTGCGCCACTCGATTAGCTTTACTACACTCAAAGGCAGGGCGCAAAAAAATGGAAATCGTCCTAGATAAACAAGTTTTACTGTAGCTGGTTTTCAATAATATTAGTTATATAGCTGTTTCAGCCTAAAAGGCATCAACCACAAGCACTGCGCCACTCGTTTAGCTTTACTATACTCAAA
>CAZTAY010000041.1:0-20748 GCA_964611655.1 uncultured Eubacteriales bacterium | reverse complement strand
ATCCATCTGTATCACCTCCTGAAGAAATTAAAAATGCAATTTCAAATGTATTAAAGGAAGAACCTGCAATGTTTGTCCATGGTTATATGGAAAACGCTGGTTATACGGATATTCGTGAGAAGCTAGCTACTTCTCTAAACAAAAAATTTGGGCTTAATTATTCAGCGCAGAATCTGATAATGACAGTTGGTGCGGCAGGGGCTTTAAATGTAATATTTAAGACAATATTAAACCCTGGGGACGAGGTAATCGCTTTTACGCCGTATTTCCTTGAATATGATAATTATGTTAAGAACTACGGTGGAGTAATAAAACAGTCTCCAACCAACAGTGAAACATTCCAGCCTGACCTAGAGGCGTTTTCTAAAGCAATCAATGAAAAGACAAAGGCTGTAATAATAAATTCACCCAATAACCCTTCAGGGGCTGTATATAATGTAGATACAATTAAATCAATTGCAGATATTTTAAAATCGAAACCTAAACCAATTTACATAATAGCCGATGAGCCATATAGGGAAATCGTTTATGACAAAACAGAAGTGCCATGCATAGCAAAATATTATAATAATACATTTACTGCATACTCTTACAGTAAATCATTGTCCTTGCCGGGAGAAAGAATAGGATATATTGCAATGCCAAGTGAAATGGATGGATATGAAGATGTGTGCAGTGCAATAGTAATTGCTAATCGTATACTTGGTTATGTTAATGCACCTTCACTTATTCAAAGAGTCTTAGCCAGATGTATAGATGTATCTGTTGATATAAGTTACTATGAAAGAAACAGACAGGTCTTATATGATGGACTAACAGGTATGGGCTTTGAATGTCTAAAACCACAAGGCGCGTTCTATTTATTTCCTAAATCTCCTGAACCAGACGATAAAGCCTTTTGTCAAAACGCAAAAAAATATAATATATTAGTATCTCCTGGTTCTGCTTTTTGTTGTCCTGGATTCTTTAGAATTGCTTACTGTACAAGCTATGAAACGGTTTCTGGATCACTGGAAGCTTTTGAAAAGCTTGCGAAAGATTATAAATTGAAATAGCCAAGGAGCGCTCTCTACCCATTAGTAATGGGTATTATGTACCGCATAAAGCAAAATTGCCTTATGCGGAGTTTCATCTATATGAACGGGAGCGCTCCCGGTGTTGTGGCGCCATATTCCAATATATTCTTTTCCTTTCCATTAGGTGATAATTTTGCATAATTTTAGTATAAGTGCAAAGAATTATTATGAATCAGATTTTGCAAAAGGAAGGTGAAGTATGAGATTATTGGCTAAAGTTGTTATTACCCTTATAGTCTTTTCTTTTTTAACATCGTGTGAAAAAGTTGAAAGTAAGGAAGTCAGTGTTTCCGAGATTATGGCTGAAATGCAAAAAGAAATACCTTTTGAAAATCCAAAACTAGTGGATCTAAGAAATGACAAAGAAACCGCAGAGCGCTATGGAATTTCAACTGATAATATTTATCAAGGCTTTGTGTATTCTTCCAGTACAAAGGATCAGTCTGCTGATGAGATTGTTATCGTGCAAGCGAAGGATGACAAGGTTCAGGAAATCCAATGGTCCCTTGAGTCAGAGGTGACAAACCTTTCTTCGTTTTGGGAACCAAGCTCAAAAACAGAATATGAAAAGGTACAAAACCATATCCTTAAATGCTACGACGACTACATTATTTTAGCAGTTTGTGAAGAACCGGATAAAGCAGAGAAATTATTTGAGAAATATATTATTAAATAAGTCACTAAGTAAGCCCTTCGGGGCTTTCGCTACATATATACTGTTTCAGTCTAATACAGACGAAAAACACCCTGCGTCAATGATTTCGCTTTGCTACACTCATGTGGCAGGGCGCATAATTCATTGGAAATCGTCTTATACAACAAGATTGCTATACTTATTAAAAGATAAGAATGTGTATTTATATCCCATACAGAAAGAGATACGTAAGGCGTTTTGCTGACAAAGTATGAAACGACCGCAAGGCAGTGTGGATTTTGTCGATTAAGGAGTATATGGCATATTTTCAATTGAATTATCTATATAAACATGTTTTTACAGTCAAATTCATATAATTATACAAACCATAAAAGGGGTGTTTTTATGAATTTGATTAAGGTGGACGGAAAAAAGAGTTATTCAGAGCTTTTAGCAACAGGAATATTGCCATTGCTGACAGGTCTACTTTGTTTTATGATGTGCCAGAAGCATATTGAGGAAGCATTAAAAAAATTACCTGAACCGGCTTTTTCGATACCGTTTGTTTTGGCATTTGCAATCACTGTTGTGGTTCTAATTCTCCAAGGACTAGCCAGTTACAGAATGAAAATAAGAAATAACAATTCAAGAGCAAAGGCACATACATATTTTGCAATTCAACTTCTGCTATCGTTTATTTGGCCGATTATTTTAATAAGATTCCAGTCTCTATTACTTGCGTTAATATTCTGTACTTTGATGCTAATGTTTGTTATTTTAACACTAAAGCACTTCCAAAAGACTGACAAAATGTCAGGTAAGCTGTTTATACCAACTGTAGTATGGACATTATATTGGCTATTGTTGATTTTTATGATGTTTAGAGGGGTTTAAAGCCAGAAAGGTATGAAATGAAAGAAACAAACGAAAGATTAATATCACTTGAAGTTATTATGAATGTAATTTACAAAGAAGAGTTTTTAAACAGTGCCTTTGAAAAAGCTTTTGCGGATAATAAAGAACTTTTACAGAAAGAAAGAGCTTTTATTACAGAACTGTCTTCAGGTGTAATCAGGAATCTAAATTTCTTGGACTATATAATAGAGCAGTTTTCCAGTGTTAAGCTTAAAAAAATCAAACCGATTGTCTTAACTTCAATCAGGCAAGGTGTTTATCAGATATTTTTCATGGACAGAACAGCAGAATATGCTATTGTAAATGAAGCAGTAAATATTGTCAGAAAAAGAGGGTATAAACAATTTGTCCCTTTTGTTAACGGTGTTCTAAGAAGTATTCTAAGGCAGAAAGATAATATAGTTTTTCCGGAGGAACAAAAAAATCCGGAAAAATTTCTTTCTGTTATGTATTCATATCCGGAATGGTTAACCAAAAAATTATTGGAGTCATGGGATTATTCTTTTGTTAAAGAAATGTATGAAGCAAACAATAAACCTCCATTGGTTACATTATGTACTAACACTTTAAAAACGAATAGTATAGAACTTACTAAGCTATTGACTGAAAAAGGTGTTGAAGTTTCTAATTCGGACATTAATTCAAATACCCTCTACTGCAAAAGACTGACGGATATTGCAAACAATGAATATTTCCGTTCAGGATTTTTTCATGTTCAGGATTTGTCCAGTCAATTGGCTGTAAAAGTGCTTGACCCAAAACCAGGAGAATTTATTATGGACGTTTGTGCAGCCCCTGGTGGTAAATCTTTTTACAGTGGATATGTAATGGAAAACGAAGGTAATATCAAATCTTTTGACATTGATGGTTTAAAAGTTGATAAGTTAAGGAATGATTCAAAAAGGTTGGGAATTAGCATAATTGATGCTGATATTAAGGATGCAACAATTGAACAAAATGAATTCTTTGAAAAAGCGGACAGGCTTTTATTGGATGCACCTTGTTCAGGTATTGGGCTAGTTAGGAAAAAACCGGATATTAAGCTTAAAAAAGTAGCAAATGATATACATTCACTTAGCCAGATCCAAAGAAAAATGTTAAGTGTTTGTTCTGAATATGTTAAAAAGGGTGGGGTATTATTGTATTCTACTTGTACAATAATGAAGGAAGAAAACGAAGAAAACATTGAATGGTTTTTAAAAAATTTCCCCTTTGTAACAGTTGATATAAGTGAATATTTCCCAGGTAATTTTAACAAGGACAGTCTTAAAAAAGGTTATATAACTCTTTATCCACATTTGCATAATACGGACGGATTTTTTATTTGTAAATTTAGAAAGGTGTAATAAAATGAATAAGGATATTGTCTCATTGTCAAAGGAAGAAATAACAAGTGAATTGCTGCTGATTGGAGAGCCTAAATTCAGGGCAGCACAGATATTCGATTGGATTCATAAAAAAAATGTTTCGTCTTTTGACGATATGATAAACCTACCAGCAGGACTAAGAAAAAAATTAAGTGATTCCTATGAACTAATGATTCCAAAGCCTATTGAGAAATTCCTTTCAAAAAGGGATAATACACAAAAATACTTGTTTGATATTGGAAATAATAATATAATAGAAAGTGTACTTATGGAATATGATCATGGCAACTCAGCTTGTATTTCCTCTCAAGCCGGTTGCAGAATGGGATGTACTTTTTGTGCATCCGGTATAAACGGTCTTTCAAGAAATTTAACAGCCAGTGAAATGGCGATGCAGGTCTACGGTATACAAAAAGAGAGCAACGAAAAGATTTCATCAGTTGTTATTATGGGGATAGGCGAGCCCCTTGACAATTTTGATAATGTTATTAAGTTCATTAAAATAATAAACTCAAAAGACGGTCAAAACATTGGTATGCGCCATATAACTCTCTCAACTTGCGGCATTATAGATAAGATTAAGGAATTGTGTAAGCTGAACTTACAAATTACCCTTGCAGTGTCTTTACATGCTCCTAATAACGAGATTAGGGAATCAATAATGCCTATTTCAAGGAAAAACAATTTTAATGACTTGATTGAAGTTTGTCGTTATTATTCCAATCAAACCAAAAGAAGAATTACTTTTGAATATGCCCTTATTGAAGGTGTGAATGATGGAATTAATCATGCTCTTGAACTTTCAAAAGCTCTAAAGGGACTTATGTGCCATGTAAACCTCATTGGTGTTAATGAAGTTGAAGGCAAAAGCTGTAAAACAAGCACACAAATGAAGAAGTTTGCAGACGCTTTAAAAAAGAACAATATAAATGTCACGATTAGAAGAAAGCTTGGCGGTGATATAGATGCCGCTTGTGGTCAGCTTAGACATAAATATTACCAAAAAGAAGGTGCAAAATGAAATCCTTTGGGAAAAGCGTTACAGGTTTAGTAAGAGGTAATAATGAAGATACAATTTTTGTTAGCGAAAGTAATGTAGGAGCTTTACCTAATCTGTTTATTGTGGCAGATGGAATGGGAGGTCACCATGCCGGTGAAATTGCTAGCTCTTATTCAGTTGCCGCTTTTTGTGATTATGTTAAAAAAAATATCAATGACAGCGATGATTTTTTAAACAATAAAAATGATAGTGACAAAATTCTTGAAATTGAAAAGGCAATTAATTATGCAAATAAGTCTGTCCTGGACAAATCCCTTAAAATAACTGAATTGTCTGGTATGGGCACAACATTTCTTGCTGCTTCAATTTTTGAGGATAATATTCTAATTGCAAATGTAGGGGATTGCAGATTATATTCCATTCAATCAACAATTGAACAAATTACGATTGATCATTCTTATGTTATGGAGCTTGTAAGGCTTGGGAAAATAACTGAGGACGAAGCAAAGCACCATTCACAAAAGAATATTCTAACTCGTGCTCTTGGAACAGAAAACAATCTAAAGGTTGATACATTGCTAATTAACAAGCCTAAAACCGGATATATTTTGCTTTGTTCAGACGGACTAACTAATATGCTTTCTGATGATGAAATATTCCAGATTGTAACTGATAAAAAATTAAACAATGAAGGTTCTGAACTTGAACTAAAGGTTAATTTATTGATTGATTCTGCAAACGAAAAGGGCGGTTATGATAATATTTCTGTAATTATTATTAAACTTGGTGAAGAGGTGTGATATGCTGCTTAATGAGGGAACTGTTCTTGGGGGAAGATACGAAATAATAAATAAAATAGGCGTTGGCGGCATGGCATTTGTTTATAAAGCAAAGGACTTGAAACTTTCAAGGTTTGTTGCTGTAAAAACATTACGAGAAGAATTTGTGGAAGATGAAGACTTTATAGAACGATTTAGAATCGAAGCTCATGCAGTTGCAAGACTCTCTCACCAAAACTTGGTTAGTGTATATGATGTTGGAAATGAAGGTGATGTACACTATATTGTCATGGAATATGTTAAGGGCAGAACTCTTAAAGCCTTAATAGAAGCGGATGCGCCTTTCCCTGAAAAAATGATACTTGGAATTGCATATCAAATTTCTAATGCCTTGCAAACTGCACATAAAAACAATATTATTCATAGGGATATAAAGCCACAAAACATATTGGTTTCAGAAGAAGGCTCTGTAAAGGTTACTGATTTTGGAATTGCAAGGGCTGTTGCTTCAAAAACAATTACCACAAAGGGAAATGTAATGGGCAGCGTACATTACTTTTCTCCTGAACAGGCAAGAGGCGGTTATATAGACGAAAAAAGTGATATTTATGCCTTGGGCATTGTAATGTATGAAATGGCAACAGGTCATATACCTTATGATGGAGATACTTCAGTTGAAATTGCTCTTAAACACATAAGTGATGATTTACCGCCTATTCATCAGTACAATGAAAATATTTCAGAAAGCCTATTACGCATAATTGAAAAAGCGACTGAAAAGAAATCGGAATACCGCTACCAGTCCATTGATGCGTTAATTTCAGATTTAAAAAGATCTATTAAAGATAAAACAGGAGCTTTTGTCGTTAGGCGAAAGGAAATTGAAAGCTTTGAAACCGTACAGATGAACGGCAAAGACATTAAGATCATTCAAGACGAGATGAAAGCTAGAAAGGCTGACACTGAAATCCCGAAAAGGGTTAGACCTCTGGAACGTGGCGATAGAGAAATGAATTCTGATAAAGAAGTTAAAGATGGCAAATCAGATAAGAGGTTAATAATTGCCGCTGCAATAACTTCTTTAGTGCTTATTGCACTGATATCTTATTTCGCCGTTAATTCACTGATAAAAGATTTAACTCCAGCTCAAACCCTTGAAAATTTAGAAAATTTGTCTATTGAAGACGCTGATAAGTATGCAATGGAAGTTGGAATTGTATTAACTAAAACTGAACAGAATGATAACAATGTTCAGAAGGGCTTCATAATTTCACAGGACAAGCAGCCGGGTGAGAGAATCGAAAAGGGTATGACGGTTAATGTGGTTGTAAGTCTAGGCTCTGAAATGGTAGATGTGCCTGATATTTGTCTAATGGATGAAGCAAGCGCTATCAGAAAAATTGAATCCTTAAAAATCCCATTAACAATTGCTCCAGCAACTTACGAATTCGACGACAAAACGCCTATTGGAATTATATTCAAACAGGACCCAAAACAGGGTGAGCAGGCGGAACCAGGTGAGGCCATTCATATTGTTATAAGCAAGGGGCCTGAACCAAAAACAGTTATTGTTCCAAATGTAATTGGTGAAGATGAAGCAAATGCTAAAGTAATGCTTGAACGGGTAGGTTTAGTTGTAGGTTCTACTACACCGTTTGAAAGTTCAAAATATGCCAAAGGAAAAGTAACTGCACAGGGTAAGCTAGCAGGCACGGAGGTTATGTCAGGTACTATTGTAGACCTTACCATTTCATCAGGTCCCCCTAAGCAGGAAGAAACGGAAAACAGACCGTCACAGTCACAAGGTAACTCTAATACGACATCATCAGAGCCAAAGGCAACTAAAAAAGTGTTCACCATTAACCCTGTTGATTTGCATGACTATGAAGACACTGTCTCTATAAAACTTATATTTATTTCTGATACAACAGGTGCATCAACTGAGGTTTACAGTAGCGAAGCTTCTGTTAGTAGTTTTCCTAAAAACGTAGAGATAACCCAAAAAGGAAAAGGAAAAATTCAATTGTATATAAACAATGATATGCAGTGGGAAGAAGCGGTTGATTTTAGTGGATAAAATAAATGGTAAGATCATAAAAGGTATTGGTGGCTTTTATTATGTGGATACAGAAGCCGGGTTATATGAATGTAAAGCAAGAGGTAAATTTCGTCTTGATGGAATAACTCCTTTGGTTGGAGATAATGTAACAATTCAAATTGATGACGAATCAAACAAAAAGGGTGTAATTTATGAAGTTTTAGAGCGAAAAAACATGATTTATAGACCTAAGGTTGCAAATTTAGATAAAATTATTCTAACATTTGCTCCTGTTAATCCTAAGATCAACTTTAGTGTATTGGATAAGTTTATAATCTTGGCTGAAAAAAGGGATATTGAAGTTATAATTTGCATAAATAAAATTGATTTGGCAAGTGAAGGCTTGTTTGAAGATATTTGCGAAGTTTATAAAGGGACAGGCTATAAGATTATCAAAACAAGTGCAGTAAAGAACGAAGGTATTGATAACCTGAAAGGTTGTTTAAGAGAATCTGTGTCGGTTTTTGCAGGTCCTTCCGGTTGTGGCAAAACTAGCCTTTTAAATCTTGTGTCTTCACAAAAGTTTAAGACAGGAGATATAAGCGCAAAACTTAAACGCGGAAAGCATACTACAAGAGAAGCGGTCTTGGTTACACTAAACCATAATACCCATATTGTAGACACACCGGGATTTACTTCAATGTCCTTAGACGGAATCGAGAAAGAAGAGATAAAAGATTATTTCCTAGAGTTTTTACCCTATGCAAAAGAATGTAAATTTGTTGGATGTGCTCATATTGATGAGGAAGGCTGCGAAGTAAGAGAACATGTTGGAGAGGGCATACACGTAAACCGCTACAACAGTTATAAAGCTATTTATGAAGAATTAAAAGACATAAAACCAGTTTGGCCCAGAAAGGATTGATTCTATGATTAAGCTTGCCCCTTCCATACTATCTGCTGATTTTAACATTCTTGGTAAACAACTGAATATTATTGAAAATTCGGGAGTGGAGTACCTTCATATTGATGTAATGGATGGACATTTTGTTCCTAATATTTCTCTTGGTATACCAATTATTGAGAGTATTCGAAAAAAAAGTTCTATGGTATTTGATGTACATCTGATGATAGAAAATCCTGAAAAATACATTAACCAATTCAGAGCAGTAGGCGCTGACATCATTACAGTTCATGCTGAAGCATGTGAAAACCCTGTAAAGATAATTAAAATGATTAAAGATACGGGAGCAAAAGCAGGTTTATCAATCAAACCAGGCACAGAAACCAGGGTTATACTTGATAACTTAAATGAGATTGATCTTGTTCTTGTTATGACTGTTGAACCAGGCTTTGGAGGTCAAAAGTTTATTCCTGAAACAATTGATAAAATTAAAGAAATTTCAAATAAAATTCAATTATTGGGTCTGGATACAGAACTTGAGGTTGACGGAGGAATTAACCTTGAAAATGTGCAAGAGGTTTTAAATGCAGGTGCCAATGTAATAGTGGCAGGCTCTGCTGTGTTTAATGCTGAAAACCTGCAAGAAAGGGTTGGACAGTTTTACGATGTGTTTACTAATTTTGGCGGTGCAAAATGAATTGTATAATCATGGGTAACGGAAAAGTAGATGATTTAGGATATTGCAGACAATTCATTAGTGAAGAAGATTATATAATATGCTGTGACGGTGGCATATCTCATTTAAAAGCCCTTGATATAATACCATCAGTAATAATAGGCGACTTAGATTCAGCAAGCATTGCAGATTTAGAATATTTCACTTCTAAAAATGTACCTATAATGAAATACAACACGAAAAAAGATGAAACGGATATGGAAATTTCAATAAATGAAGCTTTAAAAATGAACCCCCAAGAAATTTTAATATTCGGTGCAATCGGAACAAGGTTTGATCATAGCATGGCTAATGCACATATTTTAAAAAAAGCATTGGATAAAGGAATTAAAGCTTGTTTGATTAATGAACATAATAAAGTTTATATGACAGACAAAAAATTCCAAATATTTGGAAACAAAGGTGATATAATTTCTTTGCTGCCTTTTACGGAAAAGGTAACTGGAGTTACTACTAAAAATCTTGAATATCCTTTAAATAATGCAACGATGTACTATGGTTCAGCATGGGGTCTAAGCAATGTTATGCAAGATTCATATGCCGAAATTGATCTGAAAAATGGAATTTTGTTTGTCATTTATGCAAGGGACTAGATTATTATTAATACTGAACTTGAAAATTTGTCTAAAGTAGTTTAAAATAATTTTATAAACTAAAACAAAGTGGTGAATCTTTTGTATTCAGTCAATATCAAAAAAATTATTGACCAATTTAATCTAAAAATATTATCTGAACCCATTGACCTTGAAAAGGTTCAAATAGAACATTCCGAGGTTAACAGACCGGCATTGCAGTTGGCCGGTTATTTTGAATACTATGACGCAGAAAGGCTTCAAGTAATCGGAAAAGTAGAACATACTTACATGCTCACACTTGACCCTCATGTTAGAGAACAAGTAATTGATAAGATGTTTAGCTACAAGATCCCCTGTTTTGTATATTGCAGAGGTCTAGAACCGGTTCAGGAGGTTTTTGAGGCTTCCATTAAGTACAATGTTCCTATACTTCAAACTGACAATTCCACAAGTGATTTCATGGGTGAAGTCATAAGGTGGTTAAAGGTTGAGCTTGCGCCTAGAATTACTATACATGGTACATTCGTGGATATCTATGGCGAAGGAATTATTATAATGGGAGATTCAGGAATAGGTAAAAGTGAAACAGCATTAGAGCTTATAAAACGAGGACATAGAATGATTGCTGACGATGCAGTGGAAATCAGAAGAGTGTCTAATGAAACTCTGGTAGGAACTTGTCCTGATTTGATTCGTCACTTTCTTGAACTAAGGGGAATTGGTATCATAAATGTAAGAGAGATGTTTGGTGTTGGTTCTATTAAGCAGACTCAAAACGTTAACCTTGTAATAAAACTGGAAGCTTGGGATGATAATGAGGTTTATGATAGGCTAGGTCTGGAAGAATCATATTTTGAAATATTGGGCAATAAAGTAACATGTCATTCAATTCCCATAAGACCGGGTCGAAACTTAGCAATAATTTTGGAATCTGCAGCGCTTAATCATAGACAAAAGAAAATGGGACATAATGCGGCGATTGAGCTTGATGAAAGAATAATGAGCAATAGTAAAAATCTTTAGAAAATATAGATAAAATCTTGCTTTGCGATAAAGGCTACTAAAGCCGCTTATAAGAAATGAGAGTCTCGCCGTCTGATATTTAAAGTAAAAGCAAAGTTTGAAGGAGGAAGGCTTTGAAATTCTTAATTGTAACAGGTATGAGCGGCGCCGGCAAAAGCCATGCGCTAAGATTTTTGGAAGACCGTGGATTTTTTTGTGTAGATAATTTGCCGCCCTCTTTATTGCCGAAGTTTGCTGAGGTTTGTACCCATGAAGCTTCTGCTATTTCTCATGCTGCACTTGGGATTGATATTAGGGGCGGAAAGGTTTTTGATGATTTATTTGACGGAATGCAGCAGCTTACAAGCATGGGTATAGAATACGCAATTTTGTTCTTAGATGCTGACGATCAAGTTTTGGCACGAAGGTTCAAGGAAACCAGACGGTCACATCCCCTTTCGGGTTCAGGACCTATTGCTGATAGTATCAAAGAAGAAAGATCTGCCCTTGAAGCACTAAAGTCAAAAGCGGATTTTATTATTGATACATCAAATCTTTTACCTAAAGATTTAAAAGAACAGATTGACAAAATTGTACAAAAAGGCTTAAAGTATGATAATTTAATTATAAATATAATCTCATTTGGTTTTAAATATGGAATTCCTCAGGAATGTGATTTAGTTTTTGATGTACGTTTTATACCTAACCCGTTTTACATCAGTTCCTTGAAAATGAAGACCGGAAACGATGTTGAAGTAAGTGATTATGTATTAGGACAACAAGAGAGCTTGGTTTTTCTTGAAAAGACAATTGATTTATTGAAGTTTTTGATTCCTAATTATATTAAAGAAGGTAAAAATAAGCTGGTTATTGGTATCGGTTGTACTGGTGGCAGGCATCGTTCAGTTACACTTTCCAACGAAATTCACAACTCTCTTACAGAACTTGGACACAGCGTAACCATTAGTCACAACGATATTCTCAGGCGGGTTTAGTTTTTGTGGGTGATTAAATGTCTTTTTCACAGGAAATTAAAAATGAGCTTTCTCTGATAAATTCAAAGGCAAGATGTTGCCAGATTTCTGAATTATCGGCTCTTATTAATTTAAACGCAAGGTTAATAAATAAAGAACTAACCTTTAAAACGGAGAACGAGAACATTGCTAATAAATACGTAAGTTTGATTGAAAGCGCTTTTTACTATAAAAAGAACATAGAACTTACTCTAAATCAAACTAACAATAAATGGTATACTGTTACAATTAATTCTCCTGAAATAATTAAAATGGTATTAACAGCAACAAAATTAGAATCCTTAGAGGGTATACTAAGGAATGTCTCTGGAATAATAACCGGTAGGGTCTGTTGTAAACGAGCTTATTTAAGGGGTTGCTTTTTAGCAGCCGGTTCGGTTACGTCGCCTGATAAAGGTTATCATTTAGAATTAACCTTGAAAAACCAAGAATTTGATGAGGATTTTTTATCTCTTGTCAGATTTTTTGATATAGATGTTAAGTCTATAAAAAGGGGGCGCAATATCTCATTATATATTAAAGACTCTGAACGAATTGCCGAATTTTTAAATGTATGCGGCGCTGTAAACGGGTATATGTATTTTGAAAATACCAAAATTTTTAAGGGCGTTAGGAATGAGGTAAACCGATTATGCAATTGCGATACTGCAAATATCAAAAAAACTATTTCTGCCAGTCAAAGGCAAATGCAGGCAATAGAATTCATTGATGATAAAATTGGTATTTCTTCTCTTTCTGAAAATTTATATGATGTTGCAAAACTTAGACGAGAATATCCCGATCTTAACCTTGAAGAACTTGGGAAACTATTAATTCCAAAGCTAGGTAAAAGTGGAGTAAATCATAGGCTTAGAAAACTTGAAGAAATAGCGGAAGAACTAAAAAAAGGGGATGAGTGTTATGGTTGAAAAATATGTGGTTGTTGAAACAGGGTTAGAGGCAAGGCCTGCTGCTTTATTTGTTCAATTAGCAAGTGGCTTTAACAGCAAAATTAATATTTCCATTGGAAATCGTATTGTAAATGCAAAAAGCATCATGGGTGTAATCTCGCTTGGAATCCTTGATGAACAAGAAGTTAAAATTGCTGCTGAAGGCGAAGATCAAGACCAAGCAGTAAAAGAATTGGAAGCATTTTTAAAGGGTGGGTTTATTTAATTATAAAAACTTGTTGTAATTGTTTGGAATTTATCAACCTAGATTAAATAAATCAGCAGCTTAGAATTGACATTGCTGAGATGATGCGGAGGAATTTACTTTGCTTGATAAGATTGATATAAATCAACATATATCCAACGAAAAATTTCGTGAAGAGATAGAAGATTTAAGACTAAAACTGAACAAAACTTTTCAACAAACCAAAGCATTGAAAATCCCTGTGGTCATAGTTTATGAAGGTTGGGGTGCTTCTGGAAAAGGTACTTTAATTAGCAAAACTCTGTATCCTCTTGATCCACGAGATTTTAACGTGTTTACAATGGACAAGGTTAATGAGGATATTATCATGCGGCCTTATTTATGGTCATATTGGGTGAAGATACCTTCAAACGGAAGATTAGCTATATTCGATAAAAGTTATCATAGAATTCTAAACGAACAAAAATTAAAGTTAACAGAAGACGATAAAACAAGTTTTTACAAAGATGTAAACGACTTTGAAAAGCAATTGACAGATGACGGTTGCGTAATTATAAAATTATTCTTGCATATCAGCAAAGAAGAACAGAAATTAAGGTTCGACGAATTATTATCCAAAAACTCAACTAAATGGAGAGTTGATGCCGCAGACTTAGAACAAAACCAGAATTATGATGAGCATCTAAAAAGGTTTGAAACAATGTTGCAAAATACCCATGTTGGGTTTGCACCGTGGCATATTGTCGAAGCAAACGACACAAAATATGCCACAATTAAAACATATGATATTATAATTGCTGCTCTTGAACATGCAATTCAAGAGAAAGAAAATAACAATGAAAAACAATTAAAACAAACATCTCAACCGGTGGGTGTAAAAATTCTCAGCGGTGTTGATATGAACAAAAGTTTATCCAGCAAGGACTACAAAGCAAAACTATATAAACTTCAAAGCGAATTAAGAGACATTTCATTTGAGTTATATTCTGTTAGGCGTTCAGTTGTAATTGTATACGAAGGCTGGGACGCAGCCGGAAAAGGCGGAAATATTAAACGGCTTACAGAAGAAATAGATCCTAGAATGTACGAGGTTATTCCTGTTGCTGCTCCGTCTGTTGAAGAGCTGAACCACCATTATCTTTGGAGGTTCTGGAAGAAAATGCCTAAGGATGGACACTTGGCAATTTTCGACCGTTCTTGGTACGGAAGGGTTATGGTAGAGCGTGTTGAAGGATATTGCAGCGAAGAAGAATATAAAAGGGCATACTTTGAAATCAATGAAATGGAAAAGCATATGTCTAACCACGGAACGATTGTCATGAAATTTTGGCTTAACATTGACAAAGACGAACAGTTAAAAAGGTTTAAAGATAGAGAAAGCAATCCTCTTAAAAGATATAAAATGACCGACGAAGACTGGAGAAATAGAGAAAAGTGGAAGCCATACGAAAAGGCTGTTGATGAAATGCTTTTCAGAACTAATACTGATTATGCACCATGGCATATTATCGAATCAAACAATAAAAAGTATTCACGTATTAAAGTACTCGAAATAGTGGTTGATACTCTAAACAATAAACTTAATAGGAAGGGATAATTATGCCTGCCTTATACAGAAAAAGACTAATTCCCGCTGAAAAGATCTTACTGGACTCTGATGAAATCATATTACTTACAAAAGATATGATTCATACTAGATGGAAGCCCATTAAGCCAAGAAAAGATATTGGTTCAGGTGAAAGCTGGTATTTCATTCAAAAAGGTTTTAAAATTAGTAAATTCTTTGATTTGAACGGGAACTTTTCATACTGGTATTGTGATATAATTAACACAGAATATGACCCAAGCAAAGATGAATATGTCTTTACCGATCTGTTAATTGACGTAGTTATTTACCCCGACGGCTTTGTAAAGGTTTTAGACATTGATGAAGTTTCTATTGCCCTAGAAAAAGAGCTAATTAGTATTAGCTTGCTTAAAAAGGGCTTGGATAGTCTTGCCGAGCTTTTAAATTCAGCATACAAAAATGAAATTGAAAAATTAATTGTATAGTGAGACTTAAACAAAAATTATATAAAGCAGCCTTGAGGGCTTGTTGTCTGTTAATAGCAGTTGGCAAGTCCTTTTAATTTGAAAAAATTAAACAAAATTTAAGTGTTTATTTATATAATCACGTTATGTATATATAAACTTAAAAAGGAAGGTGTTAACATGAATGATGAAGAGCTTTCAAAAATGATTCGAAAGAGAGATACAAAAGCATTTGAATACATGATGACAAAGTATAATAAGCTCTTGTGGATTGTAATAGGAAACGTTCTGGAAAAAGTGGGTTTCCAAGAGGATATTGAGGACTGCATAAGTAATGTTTATTTAAAAATATTGGAAAAACCGAGTTTATATGACCCCAATAAAGGTAGTTTAAAGTCTTTCTTAGTCAAAGTAGGAAAGAATTTGGCAATTGATCGTTATAGACACTTATCTAAAAGTAATGTAATTGATATTGACTTTAATGATCATGCCAATGAAGAAATATTTGATATTATAGTTAAAAATGAAAATAGAAAGCTGGTAATCCAAGCAATTGAGTCCTTAAAAGAGCCCGACAGAGAGATTCTGATACGAAGATTTTATTTTAATGAGAAACCAAGCGTAATTTCTGATAAAATGAAACTCCAAACAAAAGAAGTTGAAAATAGATTATACCAGGGCAAAATTAGACTCAAAAAAATTATAAGCGGTCAGGAGGTTCAAGTTCAAAATGGATGACAATAAATTTGAGGATTTATATGATGATTTAGATGAAAGAGAAACCGAAATGTTAAGTAAATACATAACACCGATTTCGGATGTTAATGAATTAAATATTAGAAAGAAGTTTGAAAAAGGTGCTGCTAGATTCAAAAAAAGAATTTCTTATAAAAAATATGCAATTATAGGCATAAGCGCAACATTTTTATTGTTTACAACACTTGTATATGCCGGTGTCATTAACTTTAGTAAAATATATACCCTAATTTTCGGAGAAAACTCTGAATACGTGGAAAAACATATGACATCACTAGAGCCTAGCAATCCACAGGCAGATAATGAAGCTGTAAGCAAAAGTGATAATTATATTTTCAAACTTGTTTCAGCAATAAACACAGAAGAAGGTCTTAGGATATTTGCAACTATGACTGATGTGTCAGGAAATAATGATTCTGTACTAGGAAGTGGTAATATAATATTTGATTATTGGGGACTAAGTACAGGAAGCGGCGGTAACATGAGTGTTATTGATTATGATGCTGAAACAAAAACTGCAACAATAATGATTTCCTCCATTGGTGATAACGAAGTTGGGCCGGCAACATTGACTGTTAATGGCTTTTCGGCAAACAGTGGTATGCTAGAAAATGTTCCGGAGGAGGGTATTGATATTTATAAATTAGTTAAGAACAATGAGCCCGTATTAATTAGCCAAGACAGTGTTTTTGTAAATGGTGGAGCATATCAAGATGAAGAAGGTAAGTCTTTAGCAAAAAGCACTAAACTATTAAATTTTGGAGAAAAAGAGATTCAATTTAAAAATGTAAATTGGACAAACATTACTAATTATGGTTTTGTGGATGGAAACTTGCATATTCAAACCAAATATCAATCAGATGTGGATTTTAACAGCTTAGCAAGCATAAACCTCATAGACAAGAAAACCAAAAAAGAACATAAAGGTCATTTAACTGTATACTTCACAAATATTGAAAATAAAAGTATTACTCCAAACAAAGTTTATACTATTTACAAAGAAATGATATATGATGATATAAAAAGTATTGACCAGCTTAAGGATGTATCTATAAGTATTGATTATATTGAAAAAGAAAAAGGTGTGGACGAACAATGGAATGTATCACTTTATGTTCCTGAAAAGTCATCAGTTGATTATAATGTTAATCAAGAAATAATAATAAACAACAAAAAATGTAATATTAAAAGCTTATCTGTTTCACCATTAGGAATTGCATTGGATTTACCTGAAGACATTGCGAATAATTATAAGAATACAGATAAAGCAAAAGTAAAATATAAAGATGGTACGGAAGTTATTCTTGCTAAAACGTACTTGTTTGGTATAGACGGGCAGTGGACTTTAAATTTTGGTGGTAACGCAATTGATATAGAACAAGTTGAAAGCATCAGTATTAATGATGGCCTGCAATTAAAAATAAATAAATAATAAATTATATGCCTAAACAAACCTTTTACGATTTGGTTAGGCATTTTTTACTTAGATTTTACAAAACTTCCATTATGCTCTTTACAATCAAGTATTATGATTAATCTGATAAAACACTAAAAGATACTAACCTAGATTATAAACATGACCTAAAGAAAATGCGATGCTTTAGCAATTGAGGGTTGTGATGCTAATCAAGATTAGTACAATAAAGGAGAATGAAAATGAAAAAAATACTTTCGATTGGTTTGGCTGCATTTTTAGCTATAGCAAGTTTAACAGGATGCTCTACACCTGCACCAGAAAATAAAGATGCTAACCAGAACGGACAAGAACAAACCAGCGACGCAAAGGATGCCAATAATGGTGCTACTTTTGATTTAAAAAGACAAATTTCTGTAGTATCCAGAGAAGACGGTTCTGGAACTAGAGGTGCTTTTATTGAATTGTTTGGAGTAGAGGTTAAAAACGAAGACGGTTCTAAAAAAGATATGACAACAAAAGAAGCAATCATTGCAAACAAAACTGATGTAATGATGACTAATGTAGCTGGTGATACTTACGCAGTCGGTTATATTTCACTTGGCTCTTTAAACGATACTGTAAAAGCTCTTCAAATTGAAGGTGTTGATGCTTCTGCTGAAAATGTTAAAAATGGCTCATACACTGTTTTCAGACCTTTTAATATTGCCACAAAAGGTGAACCAACAGATTTAGCAAAAGACTTTATCGATTTTATTCTTTCAAAAGAAGGTCAAGAAGTTGTTTCAAATGGTTACATAGCAATTAACGATAATCCTTCTCAATATAGTGGCTCAAAACCATCGGGAAAAATAGTGGTTGCAGGTTCTTCTTCAGTTTCTCCTGTAATGGAAAAATTGAAAGAAGCATACGAAAAAGTTAATACTAATGCAACTATTGAAATCCAAATGAGCGATTCAACAACCGGCATGTCTAGTACAATAGAAGGCACATGCGACATCGGAATGGCAAGCCGTGACTTAAAGGATAGTGAAAAAGAACAATTACAGAATGTTGAAATCGCTCTTGATGGTATTGCAGTAATTATCAATAAAGAAAACCCAATGACTAACATTACTAAAGAACAAGTAAAACAAATTTTCACAGGCGAAGTTTTACAATGGAATGAAATAGTTAAATAATCAGTCAATGATTGTTTAGAGCGACAAATTAATATTACAAACTTTGTCGCTCTTTTTGTAAATTTGACTTTTAATATAGAAAGTCAATTCTAGGTTTGCTAATGATTTTTATCTACAATTAGGAACCGTATTAAGGAGCTTACAATGAAAAGGAATAAGATTGTTGAAAAGTTTATGGAAATCATTTTCCTTATATCAGCTTTTGCTTCAATTGTTGCGGTATTATTAATATGTGTCTTTCTTTTTGCAAACGGTTTACCAGCAATGTTCAAAATTGGTTTAGGTAACTTTTTATTAGGTACGGAATGGTCGCCTACAGATACAAATCCATTGTTCGGCATTTTTCCGATGATTATAGGAAGTCTTTACATAACAGCGGGAGCAATTATTTTAGGTGTTCCTGTTGGTGTTTTTACGGCAGTATTTATGGCATATATGTGTCCGCCAAAGCTATATAAAATATTAAAACCAGCAGTTGATTTGCTGGCAGGAATTCCTTCTGTAGTATATGGTTTTTTCGGAATGGTTCTTATTGTACCCTTTGTGAGAATGATTTCAATTGAATTAACAGGAGGAGGAAACGGAAATAGTATTGTATCGGCTTCAATTTTGTTAGGTATTATGATTCTTCCGACAATTATTGGAATATCAGAAGCTGCTATTAGGAGCGTTTCAAAAACATATTATGAAGGGGCATTAGCGCTTGGAGCAAGTCATACAAGAAGCGTTTTTTTTGCTGTATTGCCTGCTGCAAAATCAGGCATAATGGCTTCTGTTATACTTGGAATTGGGAGGGCAATTGGTGAGACAATGGCTGTTATTATGGTTGCGGGAAATCAGCCAAGAATTCCAAATGACGTTTTTAAAGGTGTTAGAACATTAACCGCTAATATTGTAATTGAAATGGGTTATGCAGCGGAGCTGCACAGAGAAGCGTTAATAGCCACTGGCGTGGTTTTGTTTGTATTTATTTTGATTATTAACATATCGTTTTCTCTTATTAAGAGGAGGATAGACCTCTGATGAAAAACAATAAATTATCTGACTTTATTTTATATTTTTTGACTTGGATATTATCAGGTATTACATTTCTATCGTTAACCTTAATAATCTTGTACATACTTATAAAAGGAGTACCATACCTAAATCCGTCGTTGTTTGAATTTCAATATACCAGCGAAAACTCGTCTATGTTTCCGTCAATCATTTCAACATTATTAATGGTGTTTATTACATTATTAATATCAGTACCATTTGGAATCTTTACAAGTATCTACCTTGTTGAATATTCGAAACGAGGAAATAAGATTGTTGAGCTTATAAGAATAACAGCAGAAACATTATCCGGGATACCATCTATTGTATATGGTCTTTTTGGTATGCTTTTTTTTGTGGTTTTCCTTGGGTGGAGGTTGTCACTAATATCAGGAGCCTTTACCTTGTCTATAATGGTTCTTCCTTTAATAATGAGGACTACAGAAGAAGCATTAAAATCCATACCAGACAGTTACAGAGAAGGTTCTTTTGCATTGGGCGCAGGAAAGCTGCGAACGGTTTTTAGAATAATTCTTCCCTCGGCATTGCCTGGAATTTTAGCAGGAGTAATATTAGCTATAGGCCGTATCGTAGGAGAAACAGCCGCTTTAATTTATACTGCCGGGACTGTAGCTAAAATTCCATCAAGCTTAACAGATTCAGTAAGGACCTTAGCCATACATATGTGGGCATTATCAGGTGAAGCTATTCATACAAACGAGGCATATGCTACGGCAGTTGTGCTATTGATAATTGTATTTCTTATTAATGCATTATCAGCTTATCTGGTTAAAAAAATAGTGAAAGGATAGAAATATGGATAAATTTACTATTAAGGATCTTAATTTGTACTATAGAGACTTTCATGCTCTAAAAAATGTAAACCTAAGTATACCAGAAAAAGAGGTTACAGCATTTATAGGTCCTTCTGGTTGTGGAAAATCAACCTTTTTAAAGACTTTAAATAGAATGAATGACTTGGTTGAGGGTTGTAAAATCAAGGGAACTGTATTACTTGACAATAAAGATATTTATGATAACATTGAAATTAATAGATTAAGAAAGCAAGTTGGTATGGTATTTCAAAAACCTAACCCCTTCCCAATGAGTATTTACGATAACATAGCTTTCGGACCC
>CAZTAY010000040.1:0-20873 GCA_964611655.1 uncultured Eubacteriales bacterium | reverse complement strand
GTGAAAATCCACATTTTTCTAAAACTTTGCAGGAAGCATTATTAAAAGCGAAGAGCATTGCAAAAATTCTGATAATGTCGTATGTTTTAAAGGCAAGTTGACACATTAGTTTTACTGATATAGTAGCAATACCTTTTCTCCAATAATCTTCAGCATTCCAATATCCTACTCTGGACTTTTACAGAATATATATTCTGCTTGGTAACACATATGCCTCTAACAGGGACTTAATCAACCACAATTACTCGATTTATTACTTTAGTATCTTCTGTTTCAATGCAATATTTTATAAAACGTTTGGCATAGGATATGGTATATGGATATGGAAATACATTTCTCAGATTATCAGAGGTTTTTTTATTGTTTGCAGAAGCCGCAATCTGATTTATATAATCTAAGGACCATTTTCTGAGTTCTATAATAAGCTTCCTCCTAAAAATAGCAATCTATCTATGCCAATGCCGATGATAAGGCATTGTTTCTTTTTGATGTATGTCATAGTTTGTATCCAATCCACGAATCCGCCATCTCCACTTCCAATGCTCCCCGTCTTTGTTGACGAATGGTTTGAAGTTAATTCCTTTATAGTAGTTATTATCCTCATTGTCTAAGTCTAAAGATATTGGTACATCGACCAGTTCACACTTAATCAGTTCTGTTACCCTTGCAAAGAAACCTTCAGGATATCCTCGTCTTTTTCGTAAAGTAGCCGACAAATTCAAGTCATTCTTTCCTATAAAATTCAAGATGCTTAATGTAATTCTTTTTGGCAAAGATATGACCCAGAATCTTTACCAGATGAAACCATACTGAAGATACCGAAGTGTGGGTAATAGTCTTCACCAGAAACTGGCTGTGCTCTAACCACTCTAGCAGTTGTGCAATCATGCTACGGACACATTACATTTTTTATATCTTTTGATTTTATCTGCAATAAAGATAGCAAGCATATTGGATGGATAGGATAATGTTTAAGTTACACGAACTGAACTAATGACATTGTTTTGGTCTACACATCCAGATTTACTACAACTACCAAGGGTTTCAGCAGGAGAGAGTAAAATGCTTTCTATATGCATTGAACACAACGCTGACCGCCAAGCCAAGCGACAAAGATTTGCTGATATGTCAGCTTTTCATAAAGAACAGACTGGCGAAATCACAGAGTATGATGATAAGCTGGTGAGGCAGTTGGTGGAGCAGGTTTAGATTATTGTGGATAAAATAACGGTGAGTTTTAAGTTGAGTACCCCCATTCACAGTGTAAGTAGGCGTGTGAGTGGGGGTATTTTGGTGCTTTCAATTGACAAAATCATAAAATAAGTATAATAATATTATCAACAATGTTGTTATTGTAATTGTCAGGTGGAAAGCAATGTTTGATGTTAATAATTGGTTGGAATTTGCAATTAAAGATAATAGATGATGAAGTTTTTTTCTCGTGAAAGAATTATTCAGAGGATACAAATGGAATCGGATACCACGCAAGGATAGATTGTTACTTGGTACACTGTTTATTAATTATATCAATAGGAATCTTGGAAAAATACAGCCGATTGAGAAAACTACTTCTGGGCACAGAAGTATAAAATACAGAAGAAGAGCGAGGGGAGAACAGGATGTCAAATAGCAACAAAGACTTTTTTAAGAATAAAAACAATTGGTCTGAGATTAAAGACCGTTTACTTGGTTGTTATCTCCCACAATATTTTCAAAAATTATTAATGACTCAGAAGGCAATATTTTATGTGGACTGTTTTGCTGGTAAAGGGAAATTTGACGATGGAAATGATGGTTCCCCATTAATTGCATTAAAAATCTGTAATGATTGTATGGGGCGTACAAAGGCAATGAATCCTCGGATAGATACTTGCTTTATTGATTTAAACTATGCAGATGAATTATTGAAGAACATTTCTGATTATTGTGGCACCAACAATAATGTATCCGTAGTATCTGGAAAGTATGAGGAGGAAATAGAAGGAATTATTTCAACCAAGAGAGGACTTAATGTTTTTCTTTATATTGATCCATATGGTATTAGAGCGTTGGACTCCGAATTGTTTGATAAATTTTCTGATTATGGATTTAATAGTATTGAATTGCTAATTAACATGAATTCCTTTGGCTTTTTCAGAGACGCTTGTCGTGTCATGAAAGTAGGATATAAAAATGATGAAGCGTTAAATAATTTGGAAGATATAGTTGAATATGAACCGACTCAGATGAGTCCATCAAATGAGTCAGAGTCTTTATTGACTAGCATTGCTGGAGGTGACTATTGGAAATCTATAGTTATGGACTACAAGGCTGGTAATCTTGATGGATATGAAGCAGAGAAACGATTTTCTGCAAAATATAAAGAACGATTAAGAGAAAAATATACATATGTATTAGATATGCCAATTCGATTAAAACCGGGTCAACGTCCCAAATATCGAATGATTCATGTTACCAATCACGAGCACGGTTGCATCTTAATGGCAGACAATATGGCTTCTCGTTCAGATGAATTGTTTGTCGAAGTTCAGCAAAGTGGTCAGATAAGTTTATTCGATCTCAATGTAGAAAACGAAATTATTAGTAAAGACGAAGTTCAGGAAAAGATGTTGCTGTTTTTGGATAAATTTCCTCAAGGAATAAGAGCAGATAAATTACTAGCAAACTTTTTTACAGAGTATGGTGTTATCTGCAAGTCAGGCTTGGTTAAGAAAATATGGAGAACTATGGAGGACGATGGAGTCATATCAGTTGTTCGTGTTCCTTTGTTAACAGATAATGACAAACCAAGTCGTACTTTCACTGAAAGTAAAAAGCAAAGCGTAACAATTTGGAGGGTTAAATCATGAACGCTGTAAAAGGATACATAGAGCGCAAATCTATGTTATACAAAACTGGTGTAGAGTATGGAGATTATACAATGAACCATGTGCTTGGTTGCGCACATGGTTGTGCATACCCATGTTACGCATTTCTTATGGCCAAGCGATTTGGGAAGGTCTCATCATATGAAGGATGGCTAGAACCATTTTTGGTTAGCAACACTCTGGATTTGCTCGAGAAAGAAATACCTCGTTTGAAAGCAAAAATAAAATCTGTGCAACTGTGCTTTACCACAGACCCATTTATGTACGGGTATGATGAAATAAAGAAAATGAGTCTCGCTGCTATAGAAAAACTAAACTATGCAGGCATTAAATGCACTGTTCTTACTAAAGGTTTGTTGCCGTTTGAGTTAGCATGTTTTTCAAAAGAAAATGAATATGGTATTACCCTTATTTCTTTAGATGAAGAATACCGAAAGAAAGTAGAACCGGGAGCTGCATCATATCAGGAAAGATTGGAGGCATTGAAACGACTGCACGATGCTGGATATAAGACTTGGGTAAGTGTTGAACCGTATCCGACTCCGAATCTGATTACTCAAAATATAACAAAGATATTAGAAGCGATTTCTTTTACTGACAAGATTATCTTTGGTCGTACGAATTACAGTAAAGAAATAAGCTCGTATACTTCTCATAAGGGTTTCTATAACGAGGAAGCACAGAAGGTTATTGATTTTTGTACAGAAAGAGAGCTAGATTTCCATATTAAAGATGGAACCATCAGTAACTTGAAGAAATAACCTCTTTTCTAGGTAATGATTTATTGACATTTTAGATAAAAAAATGCAGGAAATTGATTGGAGGTTACACATGAAAACATTGGTAAAATTTTAACAATAAACAACATCCAACATTTGTATGATCTCTTTGCTTATATGGAAAATGCAGTAAAAGGATTGCTTGAAAATGGCTTAATAACGAAAGTATTAGTTGGTCAAGCGACTTTGGATTTTGGTGATAGTTCGCCGATTAATGAAATCGTGGA
This sequence comes from uncultured Eubacteriales bacterium, assembly GCA_964611655.1. Taxonomy (GTDB): domain Bacteria; phylum Bacillota; class Clostridia; order Lachnospirales; family CAZTAY01; genus CAZTAY01. The sequence continues at coordinate 17,000 of CAZTAY010000040.1, read as the reverse complement.
CAATGTTTTTGCACTGGAATTTGTGTATTCAAAAGAAAAAGTTAATACTCATTGGCAATTAGTATTTGAGTTCGGAACATTCAGATCATCAAAACAATTAGAAATAACTATAAGCTCTGACGATTATAGTTTACAGGTTGACAATACTTATTTAGAACAACTAAAGCTTGCAATAAAAACATCAATTAAAGACGATTGGAAAGAAATTGTGTGGCTAATGGATAAAGACTACGAAATGCTATCAATTGAACTTTACCCATCTATATATCGTGTTGAAAACTTGGCTAGGCAGTTGATAAACGAAATAATGACCAAAGAATATGGTATAGAATGGTGGGAGGTATACGTTCCTATTCAGATAAAAAAGAAACATCGCGCTCGAATGAGTGGGTATAAATCTACTGTACCGGGATTCACAAATGTTAATGAGCGATTAATGTCTATTGACATCGGTGACTTAATCTCTATTTTTACCTTGAAAGAAAGAAAGTGGGTGCCTGCATTTGATGGAGAAATAAGCCATTTCTTGAACGACCATTCAGAGATGAAGATGGAAAAAATTCGGGAGATATTAGCTGGACAAATGGAAACAACAAGAGATTTGTGGACAGAACAATTTTCAAAGTATTTGTCTTATGGTTTTATTGAGTATCTAAAGGAATTTGAGCTGAATCGTAATCATGTTGTTCATAACAAATTGATTGATCGAACTGCTTATAATTCCATTTTGCTTTTGTCCCACAAAAATTCGTATACATCGCTGCCAGGAGTTCCTAAGATTAGCCCGTTTAGGTTATTGTCAAGAGGAACTTTTTTGTAACAGTAAAAAGCCCATATGATAAGGATTGATTTCCATTGTCATAGGGGCTTTTATAACCCTCACCGTAACTTCCTGATGCAATATTTATATAAAACACCAATTAGAAATAATATCATTGCACAGCCTAATAACCAATATTTTTCATTTAAGTCGTTTTTAGAAAGAGAGAACAAATATAACATTTTAAGCTTTTCGCCTTGAAACAGATTGAGCATATAGATGGCAATAGGTAACATGTAACCAACCACTACATTGCTTGATATGGCAAATGTAACAAAACCTAAAGAGCCTAAAAATAGTGCCGTTGAAAGTGTTCCAAAGCCAAACCGAATTACATTAAACTCGCAAGCTCCAAGCCACATTGTAATAATACTTATAGCAATTAAAGTAACAAGCACAAGTATTGATACCAATAACCTTGACAGATATACAAATGTTGGCGAGGTGTTTTTGCTCTCTACAAGCTCACTGATATTTTTATCGGTTTCAGGAGAAAACAAGGGAGTAAACAGTACAATTCCGATGAGTGCAACAAACCGTTCAAGCACAAAACTTGATGCAATACTGTCAAGGTTTTTCACACCGAACAAAAGCGGGGTGGCAATCACTAAAGCTATCGAGAGTAAGATATTTACCCATAAGAAGTATTTAATTTGCACCTTTGTTACGTCTAAAAATTTTTTGCAGATTACCTCCGACATCAAGTCCGCCCCTCCTTTTTTGTTCGTAAATATATGAAGTAATTGCTATTAGGAGAAGTGCAAGTACGGAATAAGCGATTCTGTTTAAAACAAGAGCATCAAAACTGCCCTTTACAGCCTGTAAATTGCCGAGTGTGTTATGCCTTATGGTTAGCTCGAAGCCGTAGTTACCGCCACCCATTCTCCCTATACTTCTCATTATATCAAACTCTAAGCTCCAAATAAGCTGAAAGACAATTGCAGCAGGGGTATCTGTTAATATTGTTAAGAAAAACCCGACCGCAGTTGTTGTCAAGAGCGTAGGGAGTAGCCAAGCGACAATGTATTTGATAAATCCAAACGCATCAACTAAAATATTTGCTCCGATTCCGTACGAAATCAACTGAACAGTCGGTATGATTGACAACAGCAAAATTGGTAATAAACTCATCAAAACAACGGCAAAGTATCTTGAAAATACAAGTTTTGTCGAGCCTTTTTTACGGGAATAAATAAGCTCGTTGATATGAGCTTTTTTATCACGCATTAGAAAAGAAACAGGGACAAATATACTAAATAAAGAAATCACAATACCCATATAGTCGCAGAAAAGCCTTGCATATGCTCCTGTGATTTTATCTTCACTTATAAAAGCGTTATACTCTGCCATTTTTTCTTCATAAGTCATAGGAACGCCGCTGTTATAATAATTAGCCAACCAATCGGCAGTATACTGGGAACCTCCGCCTAAAATTTTATCAGCCTCTGCCATTTTTTCTTTGAACATATCGTAGGAAACGATAATCGGTATAACCTCATAAGTTTGCGGCATTGGTGTATCATTTTGGTAAGCTTCATACATTTGACTATAATAATCTGTTGTTAATTTTTCAAGCTCGGTTTGTTTTAACCCTGTTATTTCGGTTGCTATTTCTGAAATGCGGAGCTGTTGTTTTTCACTTAGTTTCACTTGTTTACCAAACCCGAAAGGGTATGTTGTATAGCTGTTTTTTTGGTATTCTTCAACCAATTGGAGCATAGCTCTTGGCATAATCTGCTCGGGGATTTCAGCTTGCCTTGTGCCGTAACTTTCTGCATTTGCAGGGGGTTTTATCAAGGGATTACTTGATGTGTATACGGTATTACTCTCTACACTTTTGATATCATTCCCGGCAAAGTTGCCAAGCTGTGTAACATAAAATAGTATAACCGCTCCGACAAATGCAAGATAGATGATACTTTTTGATATTTGCTTACATTCTTCTATGAAAAGGCACATCATTTTTGCCCTCCCATCATTTTCATATAGGCATCTTCAAGTCCTTTTTCGTCACCAATTAATGCTTTTAGTGTTCCACAGTAAATAATTATACCCTTGTCAAGAATGGCAATATTTTCACAGGTTTTTTCGATATCCTCAACAATATGCGTGGAAAGGATAACGATTCTGTCCTCTGCAATATCGCAAAGCAAATTACGAAAACGCACACGTTCTTCAGGGTCAAGTCCAGCAGTAGGCTCATCAACAATAAGGATTTTTGGGTCGTGTAAAATTGCTTGTGCAATACCAAGTCTGCGCTTCATGCCGCCTGATAATGCCTTGACTTTGATTTTTTTACAATCAGCCAAATTAACCATTTGAAGTAGTTTGGGTATTCGTTCATCTCGTACATTTTTAGGAAGTTCGGATAAAACACCGAGGTAATCCATTACTTCATAAACGCTCATGTTGGGGTACATAGAAAAATCCTGCGGAAGATAGCCTATCAGCTTTCTAACCTCGTCTGCTTTACTGACAGGAACATCGCAAATATATACCTCACCGCTTGATTTATTTAAAAGTGTCGCAAGTATACGCATAAATGTTGTTTTTCCTGCACCGTTTCTTCCTAAAAGTCCAAACATACCGTTTTCAAGATGTATCGAAACATCATTTAGTGCTAATTTCTCTCCAAAGCGTTTTGAAAGATTTTCAATTTTGATTTCGGTTTTCATCAATAATTCCTCCTAATTGTGTGAGACAATAGAGTTTCTGCCGCATATCCGAAAAAAAGTGCGATAAAACAAAAAACATATACAAAGCCTTTATCCAATGATAAAGCCATATAGACGAAATTAAAAAGCAAGAAAACCATAACCACAAAAGCGTAGATAGTAAATTGCTGTTTTATAAGCTTTCTATTTTCAATCTTTGCAAGTTCTTGTTGATGTACCTCATATTCAAGTTTTGAAACGGTATCCCACATGCCTTGCAAAAAATCTTTTTCACTTTTCACGAATATCAACTCCTTCAAATAGATTTTTTAAGCTTCTGTCTGGCTCTGTAAATAATAATTTTGATTTGAGGGACAGATTTTTGCATAACACGAGCAATGTCCTTGTAACTCATTTCATCTACAGCAAATAAATAAAGTGCAGTTTTATAATCGCCTTGTAAACTATTTAGTATAGCAAAAATAGTTTTTTGGGTTTCTTGCTGTGCTAATATTTCTTCCGGAGTATCGGTATGTGCTACATCTAAAATACTGTAAATATTTACTTCTTTTGATAGTTTGTATTTTCTTATACTGTCAATTGATTGATTGCGTATAATTTTAAATAAATAGGTCTTGAATGTGAATGTAGGTTTATAGCTTTGCCTATTTATGTATATCTTTGCAAAGCATTCTTGCACAATATCCTCCGCGGTATGAAAGTTTCTTATAAAGCTATTTGCAAACTCTATTGCCTTTGCTCTATGCTTTAAAACAAGGCATTCATACGCATTCCTATCGCCATTTTGTACCATAGCCATTAGCTCGTTATCATCATACAAAAATCATCACCTCCAATCTTTACACTACTTACACGAAAAGCAAAAGAAAAAGTTACACCTAAATATAAATAATTGCAAAAAAAATATCCGAACTTAATAATACGGATACTTGAAGAGTTATGTCGTGCATTATATAAATACCACCACTCGAAAGCCAAGCGGTGAGTAAGGGTGGATAAGAATATACCTTTACCATCCATAATAGCGAAAACACCTGTAGAAATAAATAAAATTTGGAACTTTATTTTCCATACAAATGCTTTTTAAGCTATGGCCGAAACTCTCATTGCGTTTGGCGTTTTTGGCGTTAGTTCGTCTATTGAATCTGTATACCCTTAGATATTCCGTAATGCTTTTGAATATCTTCCGCTATATCGTTAATCCTGCTTTTTCAGTCCAACCAATAAAGAATAAAATGGGTGGAAAATTTATATTAGGTGGAGGATTAATGAATAGAATTTATTCTATTACGCAATAGGTAACATTTTCTTGTTTTTATCTGTATTATTGAGCGGATGCAATATGAGCAGTGAAAGAATTATAACTTCAAAAATATCAACATCTACTCACAGTACCGTTGAAGCCCAATGATAAGTAAGGGCCGCAAAAATTTATCTAAATGAAATCTTGTATTCTCCCTTAACCGTTTTCGTCTATGTATAGCCATTACATATAAATTTGCTCACAAAAAGCAAGTATCGATTACATCTACATATTTTTTTTATATCACTTCAAAATAAGCTAATGTTTCAACTCCATTAGGGGCGTCATACATAGGCAGACCTAAATCTCGTTTGACTTCCGCAATGTATGATGTGTGTACTTTAAAGTTGTATTTTTAAAGGATATATTCTTTTATTAGCTTGTAAGTTATTCTTTGTTTTGGCTTGTATGCCTCTGATGTTTCTACTATACTATTAATAGGAATCATACGCTAATACCGTTGAGAACTGCGTATTTTGTCGAAATATCCAACTAAACATAGTATAAACTTCATCTTAGTTCTCACAAAAAAACCTCTATTTCTTTTTTTACTAAAGAAATAGAGGTTTTTATATCTGATGCATAATTAAATTGCAATATGGTTTGTGAAATAATATCTCATATGATATAGTAATTAAGGTTGACTTAAATTTATAACTGGAGGAAGGCAATGATCAGTGATTATGTATACCACTTATATACGAAATCGTTTTGTTCAAAGTGCAGTAACTTAATTGACAGCAAAATAGTTTATAACAATCAGGGTGTATATCTACTTAAAAGTTGTTCTTCTTGCGGTGAACACTTTGAAATATTAGAAGAAGACTATAATTATCATTTAAGTAAAGTTAAGTTTGACAAGCAAGGATCAGCTTCTACAGTTCAAACACAGGTGAAACAGGGATGTCCGTATGATTGCGGACTATGTGTAAGCCATGACCAGCACACTTGTATTGGACTAATAGAAATCACCAGACAGTGTAATTTAGGTTGTTCTATGTGTTATGCAAAAAGCGGGAATAATGGTAATTTGCCTTTTGAAGACATAGAAAAAATGATGGATTTTTATATAGCTGCAGAGGATGGCAATGCAGAAATATTGCAGATAAGCGGAGGAGAGCCAACTTTACACAAGCAAATTTTAGATATTATCCAATTGGCTAAAAACAAGAGTATAAACTATGTAATGCTTAATACAAATGGTATAAGGATTGCGGAGGACGAAACTTTTGTTCAGGCTCTGTCAAGCTTTCGTGGAGGTTTTGAGGTTTATTTACAATTTGATGGGCTTGATGATTTAGCATATGAAAAACTACGTGGAAAAAAGCTTGCAAGCATCAAACAAAAGGCAATCGATAATTTAAACAAATATAATATTCCGACTACTTTGGTAGCTACTATTGAGTCAGGAATAAACGATCACCTATGTGGTGAAATTTTAGCTTATGGTATGAAACAAGACTGTGTGAGGGGCGTAAACTTTCAACCTGCAAGTTATTATGGAAAATCCAAACCAGATCTAGACAGAGTGACGCTTTCGGGTGTCTTAAACAGGATTGAAAAACAAACGACGAAAATGATAAGAACAACAGATTTCATTCCACTGCCTTGCAATGTAGAACGTGTAGCAATTACATATTTATTTAAAGATAGAAATGGATTTATTCCTATAACTCGTGGAAGAGATTTAAGTGAGTTTAAAAGCGCTATTGGTAACACTTTTATGTTTACCGTTGAGGATACCTTAAAAAATTTTAGTGATGACAGTAAAATATTTAATGTTTGTGCCTGTTGTGATATTATAAATGATCTAAAAAAGTTTCTTCCTAAAAATTTTATTTTAAAATCTAAAATTGAAAAGATGAAATTTGTGGACGAAAATACCTTTAGAATCAGTGTAAGTTCTTTTATTGACAACTACAATTTTGATATGAAATCCATGCAAAAAGAATGTGTTCACATAATTACCCCGGATTTAAAACGTATACCATTTTCATCCTATAACATGATACACAGGGGGAATTATGACAGTTTTTATATGTGAGAAAATCATTATAATAAGTGTTATAGCTGTTTTTATAGCCGTTTTGCTAGATTTTATAATTTATAATGGGAAAAATGCAATAAAAAAAAGCAAACAATCAGTTGTTGCAACTGGCAGCATGATTGGATTCATTGCAATTTATTATATTGTGTTAAGACTTAACCTAGGAGTAGTTAAAATTGAGAGCAGTTCTTTAATTGTCCTTGGCACAGCAATGATTCTGGTAGGTACCATAATAAACATAGTTGGTAGATTGACTTTAAAGGGAAATTGGGCTAACCACATAAAAATATATAAAGACCATTATCTTGTCAATCAGGGCATCTATAAATCTATAAGACATCCTTTGTATGCATCAATTATGCTAATGCTTTTTGGAGGGAGTTTGGTATACAGAAACTGGCTAAGTTTCGTAATGACCCTGTTTGTATTTATTCCTTTTATGTTTTATAGGGCAAGGCAAGAAGAATCACTATTACAGGAAGAATTATTAGAGTATAAGGAATATAAGAAAAATACAGGAATGTTTTTTCCGAAATTTTGGAGGTAACTATTATGGCACAATTTAAACCAGCAACAATTTCAAAAGGAAGTTTTGCATTTTGCAGGATAGTAGTTGCGGTGCTTTTGTGGATAGGTGTAATTTTCAGACTTGAATGGCCACTAGTGTTAGTTTTTATAATTATGCTGTTATCAGCAATTCTAAAGGTAGAAAAAGCGCCCCTAATTTTGCTCTACAAAAATACAGTTGAAAAATTTAAGTCCAGTGAAAATATTATAGTTGATGAAAAAGGAATTTATGTGTCTCATTTGGTAGGAGCAATATTTTCTATTATTTGTATGTTACTTCTACGCTTTACAAACCCCTTTGTTGCATGGATTGTAATAGGCGTGTTTGCAGTCCTTCAGACATCGGCAGCTTGCGGGTTTTGTTCTGCTCTTAAGCTATATACATGTATGACTAGTGGCAATTGCTGTCGTTTTGGACGGTTTGCAAAAAAGGTGACAAACAATGCTGGACATTCATGAGAGGTTGTATGGAAGTAATGCTCCACTGATATTTGGAGTACAAGCCTATACTTTTTTTGTGTGCTTAGGAATTATTTGTGGTTTTACATATTATTTTGCTGATTTAAAAAGCAGGGGGCAAGTTAGTGAAGGTGCGATAAAGATTGTCGTTTCGGGACTGTTCTTTGGTGTAATTGGATCTAAAATTCCACTAATATTTGAGGGACATGGATGGGCTGAAATTGCGTTTGGGAAATCAATTGTAGGCGGTATTTTAGGAGGACTGTTAGGAGTTTTAGGGGTTAAAAAAGTTTGTGGAATTAAATTAAAGCTTGGAAATATTATTGCCCCTTCAGTTGCTCTTGGAATGATAATTGGTCGTCTAGGTTGCTTCTTTAATGGTTGTTGTTATGGGAAAATTGCTTTATGGGGATTTGATTTTGGAGATGGCTATATGAGGCTACCAACCCAATTGTTTGAAGTAGCATTTCACCTAATTGCGTTTGTGGTGTTGATTCATTATAAAAACAAAGTAAAAACCCCTGGGATATTATTTAAGCTATATATTTTAATCTATTTTATATTTCGATTTGGAATAGAGCTTATGCGAGTAAATCCAATAATTATGTACGGTCTAACAATTTATCAAATAATATGTTTTTTCGGTATTATTTATATAACAACTGTTTTATTAAGGGGGAGAAAATATGGATGATAAAAACGAAAGAAATGAAAATGAAGAATTGGAAAGTAGATCAAATCCTTTTTTAAATGTAGAGCTTTACGGAGCATATTTATTAACAATAGGTATCCTTTTTGTAATAACCTTTATTTTTACAGACTTTAACTCTTACTGGATTTTAGGCGTTCTTTTGCTAAGTATCCCCTATGCTTTCATAGGCTTCTGCATATGGTCATTTATTAAAACGAAAAATAGGCCTATTGCCTTAGGGGTGCTTCTGGGTAGCTTAACACCATTTATTATTATCTTTGTAATTACTGGTGGTTGCGGATTTATTAGTCTTTAAAAGACTGATCTTATTCAACCCTTAATAAATTAATAATATATTTAGGCAACCGCTTGAAACACCACGGTTGCCTTTTTAATTGATTAACATAGCTTCAAATTAATAATATCACGAACTTTTTCAATTGCCTCAATTAGCTCAGATGCATCAATATCCGTTTTGTTGTTCTTTGCCGCCTTCTCCAATTCCTTTGACAATTGGAAAACACGAGTCAATGAAAGGTTTGCTGCAACTCCTTTTATAGTATGAAATAAGGTGGCTTGAGTTTTTAAGTCCATACTTGATATATTTCCAAGCTGATTTAAATATCCAGTTGCATTAAACTTTTTTAGCAGAGAAAAATATAGTTTTTCTTTTCCCATTACCCGTTTTATACCATTTTCAACATCTACGTCGAAACCCCAACCTGTTTGATTGTCTGAAGCATTTGTTTCAACTGGGTTGCAAGGCTTATCACCGCCTATTAAATACTGAAACAGCTTTTTAAAGACGATTTCTGGTTCAATAGGCTTAGCTATGTGATCGTTCATTCCAAAGGCTTTGCAGTTTTCTATGTCCTCACTAAACGCATTGGCTGTCATGGCCACAATTGGAATTGTTTTTGCTTGCACAAGGGGTAGAGAACGTATTGCTTTTGATGCTTCGTAGCCATCCATTATAGGCATATGAATATCCATTAAAATCAAGTCAAAATCAGAGGGTCTGGAGAAAAACATATCTACTGCTTCTTGACCGTTTTCGGCACATTCAACTGAAATTCCTGTATCCTCAGTAAGAGAAATAAAAATCTCCCTGTTAATGTCTACATCCTCAGTAAGCAATACCCTCTTGCCTAAAAATGTTCCTGTATAATCGTCTCTTTCTTCTTTTGATACATCATTTTTACCGTCAAATATTTCGTTTATAATATTAAATATTGATGAAGAAAATAGAGGTTTTTGTACGAACCGTTCAATACCAGCTTGCTGTGCTTTTTCTTTAATATCCGACCATTCAGCAACTGATATCATTATAACCAATGGATCTTGCCCTGCAAGCTCCCGAATTTTTTGAGAGGTTTCTATACCGTCCATACCAGGCATCTTCCAGTCAACAAATACTACATTGTAAGGCTTACGAGCAAGTATACTGGCTTTCATTAAATTAATTGCTTGCTGTCCACTGTCTGCAACATCACAATAGATATGAAAACTTTCCATTACACGCTCAAAATATTCTCTAATTTCAGGGCTATCGTCTACAACCAAAACCCTTAGATTTTTTACTTTAATATCTTTCCTAAGTCCTTGAATGGAAGCGTTTTTAGAGACTAGAAGTTTTATTGTAAAGATAAAGCTACTGCCAACACCAGGAGCACTTTCAACATGGATCTCTCCGTTCATCAATTCAACAATTTTCTTGCAGATAGCCAACCCAAGACCTGTGCCTCCATATTTTCTGGAAATGCCACCGTCGGCCTGTTCAAAAGAGGAAAAAAGCTTATCTTGTTGTTCTTTTGTCATTCCGATTCCATTATCAGTAACAGAAACTTTAAGTGTTAAGTTATTATTTTCAAGACCTAAGTTTTGAACATTTAATTTGATAGTGCCTTTCTGATCAGTAAATTTGATTGAATTATATAAAAGATTAGTCAAAACCTGCATCAAACGTGTTTCATCACCTATTACAAGTGAAGGCAAATCGTGGTCAATGTCAATTATCAATGTTTGGTGCTTCTCTTCTGCTTTAATTGCAATGATATTGCAAGTGTTCTCAAAGACTTTTTCGAGTATAAATTCTTCATTATTTAAGTTAAGCTTACCTGCCTCGATTTTGGACATGTCCAAAACATCGTTAATAACACTTAAAAGCTGCTTTGAAGCTCCGTGTATTTTTTCAAGGCAGTATTTATTTTTTTCTAAGCTTTGAGAGTTTTCAGCAATTTTTGCCATACCGATAATGACATTCAAAGGGGTTCTAATTTCATGGCTCATGCGCGATAAAAACTCGCTTTTTGCTCTGGTCCCAGATTCTGCCTTAGTAAGAGCATCTTGTAGTTCAGATAAAAGACGGTTGTGTTCTCTCATGTCAATAGCATAAGCTATCACAACTGGTATATCATTAAAATGAACTCGAATCAATGTTAGAGATATTGGCACAGGCTCACCGTTTGTATCTAAAGCAACCCAATCGAATTGTGTATATCCTCTTTCAAAAGTCTCTTTTAACTTCTCCATTGCAATTTCACCGGATTTTCTGCCAGAAGGTTGTGTTTTGGGGGAAAGAGTATGAAAACGTTCGACACACTCCTTCTTATCTTTTAATCCAAACATTCTTAAAGTTTGCTCGTTGCAGTCGAATATTTGATAGTCCTTGTTCCATAAAATTGCACTCATAGGTGCAGAATTTATAATAACTTTCATACGTTCCTCAGCTTCACGCAACAGCTCTACACTATGTACAAGCCTGGTAGAACTTTCGTTTCGCATATATCCTGATGCCAATAAAACGGAAATTGACTCCAAGGCGTTTTCCGTTACATCATCAAAGTGACGTACTTTTTTTGTATCACAGGCTAATAAAAACCCCCATAAATAATCTTTAATTAATATGGGCTTTGCAAAAACAGATTTCATTGCCTTGTTTGGAAAGAGATTCTGTTCTTCAGGGGGAAGCTCTAGAACATTACCATTAATGGTTCTCAAATCCAGCGCAAGTGCTTTATATGCACCGGGATGGGATTTGTTGTTGATAGGGGCAGGGTAGACCTCATTTATAGCATAACCAGCATCATTTTCCCAATAATATATTTTTCGTGCACAGATTAGACTGTTTTCGTCTTCAAAACGCATCCAAAGAGAAATATAGTCAAGTTCAAGTACTTTGGCAACATCACCTAGTATCTGGCAAATGCCAGGGTCATTTTCAGCATTGCTTTCAAGCTCCATTATTCTGTTGCCTAGCTTTGAAATAAGGGGTAATATTTTAGCCTCCATAGGTTACACCTCCTTTGTATCTGACAGTTTTTGTGCAAGCAATCTTATATCCTCGGATATCTCTAAAAAGCAGTCAACAATCTCTGGATCAAACTGTGTTCCGCTACTTTCCTTGATAATATTTATTGCATGCTGGTGTGAGAAGGCTTCTTTATAGCAACGTTTAGTAGTAAGAGCATCATATACATCAATAAGCGAAATAATCCTGGCTGATAATGGAATGTACTTGCCTGAAAGTTTTAATCCATATCCTTTTCCGTCCCAACGTTCATGATGATATAAAGCAATGTCCCGGCAATGAGTTAAGTATAGTTGGTTTGTGGTTTGTCCTTCAGCAATGGTGTCTATAATTGCACTGCCGATTTCAGGGTGTGCTTTTACAAGCTCAAACTCTTCCTCAGTTAACCTTCCAGGTTTTAAAAGAACATCGTCAGAGATTCCCACCTTACCAATGTCATGCAATACAGAGGCAGAAATGATATCTTGATAGCCCTGTGAAACAAGGTCGTCCTTAAACTCAGGTTTTGTAAGCATTTTGTTGATTAGAATCCTAGTAAGTTCTTGTACACGCCGAATGTGCATCCCTGACTCTAAGCTTCTATACTCAACTATAGTAGCCAGAGTTTCAAGTATTCTCTGATTTAGAGTTTGAACCTCTTCTGTTTTCTCACGAACCATATCCTCCAATTTGTTCCTATAATTACTAAGCTGAATATGCATATCAACACGTACCTTAACAACATCTCCGTTAAAGGGCTTTGTTATAAAATCCACCGCACCACATTTTAAGGCTTTGGATTCATTTTCTTCGTCGCTTTCAGCTGTAATGATTAGCACAGGCAGAGATTTCGTTCTCCCATTGCTTTTAATTTGCTGTAAAACTTCATATCCGTTCATATTTGGCATTATTATATCAAGCAAAACTATCTGAGGCAAAGGAGAGTTGTCTTGCAATATAGCAAGTGCTTCAAGGCCGTCAGCACATTCTACAATATCATAGTCAACAGATAAAATCTCTTTTAATATCTCTCTGTTGATATCAATATCATCCACCACCAAAATTTTGTCTTTCATGACTTCACCTCTTTATCGCAAATAAAGTGAATTATTCATAGTTAATTGTAAGACTTAAGTAGAGTATATGTAAATGTTATTGACTTTAAAGAAAAAGATCTAAATTAATTTAGAATTCTAATATTTTATTCTTGAATATAGCATACAGCTTTACTTAAACAATTCCAACCATAACAGTATTTGTAATGATATCATAGGCTTTAAAAGGTTACAAGGGCATAATAATTACTATCTTATAAATGATAATATTGCCAACTAAAAAAACAGGTGCTATAATACAGTCATGAAAAAAGACAAGAAAAAGTTTGAAAAGGCAATGGAAGCAATAGAAAAAAACGGCAAAAACCGTGCGTTTGTTATGAGTGGGGTATATGTTTCATTTGCACTAACATATTATCTTGCTTTATTTTTGACCTATGAATACTTTGATAAAATTTTAAAGATGAAGAACTTGCCTTTTCCTGAAGATACTTATTTCTGGACAATAGTCATATCTTTTGCTGTTGCCATTTATAACGATTGTTTTGATTTTGACAGTGCAAGATATTATAAACAGCTATATGGATTATATCTTACCCTTATTATAACGGTGGCTGTTGTTTTAGCCCTGCCTGCAGCACTTATTGATTACCAGGTTAGTAAACTGCTTATGATAGGTTTGGTATTTATTCAGCTTTTTTTAATGCCCTTTTGGCTTTCCTTTGCAAGGTGTATGTATTATTCCGTAGTACCTCCTCTTAGTACAGTTCTAATTAGTGACGGAGACGGAATTGACATTAAATCATATGTTAACAGATTTTCTAAAAAATATAGGATAGTTAAAACCGTTAATTCAGAGGATTGTAATTTAGAAAGTATAGTAAAAGCAGCGTCTGCTATAATCATTGATACAAAGGATGAGGTTCGAAAACAGCAAATATTAGAATGTTGTGCAGACATGGACAAGCCGGTTTTGATAAGCCCAAGTCACACTGATATAATGATGATGTGTTCGGACGCGGAATATTACGGTGACTTCATGGCAATTTCTATTAAGTCATATGGTTTTTCACATGGTCAGCGTATTGTAAAGCGAGCTTTTGATTTGCTATTAACACTTATTATTATTGTCCCTGTTTCAGTATTAATTCTTTTTCTGTCAATCATAATTTTTCTTGAGGATAAGCATAATCCTCTTTATGCTCAAAAAAGATTAACCATAAACGGTAGAGAATATAATGTACTAAAACTTAGAACAATGATTCCGGATGCAGAAAGTGCTGGTCCTGCCCTTGCAGAAAAGGACGATCCTAGAATAACAAAGTTTGGCAAGTTCTTACGTGCATCGAGGCTTGACGAGTTGCCGCAAATTTATAATGTTTTGACTGGGGATATGTCTATTGTAGGTCCAAGACCTGAAAGAGAACATTATTACAAAATGCTGGATGATGAACTGCCGGAATTTAGAAAGAGATTAAAGGTTAAGGGTGGGGTAACAGGGCTTGCGCAGGTTTATGGAAGGTATTCAACCAGCTACCGAGAAAAGTTAAATATGGATCTTGCGTATATCCAAAGTTATTCTATAATTTTGGATATGAAAATAATTCTGGAAACATTCAGAGTTCTAATGACAAAAAGCTCTGCTGAAGGGTTAACAAAAAATGAAAGAGACAATTAAGAATGTTAATCTTAATTGTCTCCTTATTTTTTTCTGTCTACTGTGCCACACTGAACTTACGGAAATTCTCCGGAAGCTCGTTTAACTGACAATTCATACTTATTATAAAATCAATACTATGATTTGAGGAGATTTCTTGTAGCTTATCAGAAAGTGCAGACAAGTCGTCAAATGAAAGCCCTTTTACAACATTAGATAACCCATCAATATATACTTGTTCTATATCGCTGTCCTGAGCGATTATTCCGTAAAGGAAACCGATAAAAGTGTTTCTTTCAGACATAATAAAGTCTTTTGTGTCAATAAAGCGAATATTATAATTCAAATCGTAAATATGCCTGTTGTCGTCGTCGATAAAAATAATGCTGCCGTCCGCTTCTTTAACAGCATTGTTTGCCATATCAATGAGACGTTTGGTTTTTCCTTCCCCTTTACCGCTTGCAAGAACTTGAATCATAGCAAACTCCTCCTTCACAAGTAAATATATATATGTATCATAAATTTATCATATCATATTATATGATTTTAGTAAACTTATAATAATATGATTCTCCAACAACAATAAAAATCCTTCTTAAATTATTATAAAGTTTATAACTAGCATTAAATAATAGTAAAAAAATTACAGCACGGCCATACTCAAATGTTTACTCATGGGATCTGAAGCAATACATTGAAATTCGACTAAAGAAAAAAGAAGTGTTGAAAGTCTAAAATCAGCCTTTTAACACTTCTTTTCAAAGTAAGTACAATTAATAAATTGTACCCATAACGCTTATGTTAGTAATATTATTACCAAGTTATTTAGCGTTATTGTTTGTTGTTGTTATTGTTTGAATCTTCAACGCTGTTATTCATTTCTTCAGCAAATTCTGTTCTATTTTTGTTTTTGTTTTTATTAGTATTTTTATCCATTATAATACCCTCCTTTAATTAGGCGGTAGTTTCTTTAATGCTTTTATAAATTCACTAAAATTTAAAAAAACATAAAGAACTTTCAATGTTATTATTGATAAATTGTTAAATTTTTATACGTAATTTTATAAAAACGTCAGTAAACCATATTATTAAAAGCTTCTTTTAGAGCATGGAAACCTCTATAATTACCAAACATATTTGTTGATTTCGTCAGTGGTAATACCGGGGTGCAGAGCGATATTAATGCTGTTTGCAATTATTCCTGATATCCTTTCGATTACAGCGTCAACTTCTTTTGGAGTGACAAACATGTTTTCTGTGTAGGGATCTAAAATCTCCGTAATTAGCCTGTGTTTTTCTTCTCTGTTCATATTCTTTAAGATATCATAAAATTCAGAGTCTTTTACTAATGCTGAAACCATGTCATCTATAAGTCTATCAATGGTGTCATTGGCTAAAGTGGCAGCATCAACAACGGTTGGTACGCCTATTGCTATAACCGGAATACCCAATGTATTTTCATTAATCTGTTTTCTGGCATTTCCCATTCCCGATCCGGGGTTAATTCCAGTGTCGGTCATCTGGATTGTAGTATTTATTCTTGAGGTTTTTCTAGCTGCAAGTGCATCTATTGCAATAACCAGATCAGGCTTAATTCTATTGCAAACTCCCAGTACAATTTCAAATGTTTCAATGCCTGTTATTCCCATAACACCGGGAGATAGTGCGCTAACCTGTCTCACAGAACCGAACAAATCCTCTGGTATGCTCTCCATAATATGCCTTGTAACCAATATCTTAGAAATTACCTTTGGACCAAGAGCATCAGGTGTAACATTCCAGTTCCCAAGTCCTACAACCAATATTTTTGCATCTGTTGGTATATCTGTAATTTGGCTAATCTTTTCGGAAAGCACTTCAATAATCTTTTCATGGGCTTCAACCATATTTTCTTTTAGTCCTGAAGATTCAATTGTAACATAATTCCCAATTGGTTTACCCATTTGTGAGGCGCCTTGTTCGTTTATAATCTTAACCCATGTTGTCTTAATATTTTCGTCAATTTCTTCTTCTTCTGATAAAACACCGTCTAAAAAATCAGTACCCAAATATTCTCTTGACTCAATAGCTAAATCGGTATATATTTCATATGACTTATTGTCCATTTGTGCGCTCCTTTCAAAAATATTTTGACCATTATAAATTTTTTTATGTCGTTTTCATAAGATTCGTGGTATAATAAAACAGTTTAATTTAATTTCTGTTAAGGAGTCGTTATGATTGACAAGCATAAGATTAGATTAATGACCAGGTTAGCTATCTATGATAAAAAATTTGGTAATAAGGACAACAAAATAAATTCTTATTTTAAATGGGATTATATTTACATTAAAAACTTTTGGACTAGGATATGTGCTTTTATAGGTTTTTGCATTTTTGCCGGATTCTATGCGCTTGATTTGTTGTTTATTCAAAAAAGTGAAATATTCGGAATGGA
>CAZTAY010000039.1:0-20940 GCA_964611655.1 uncultured Eubacteriales bacterium | reverse complement strand
TAACTCTGGGTAGCATTACAAGTCTCTGGCATTTTACGCATTTTATGCGAAAGTCAGCACCCACTCTAAGAATCTCCCATTCATTGCTGTTGCATGGGTGCGTTTTTTTCATCATAACTATGTCACCTACGGCAAATTCCATAAAGCTAATCTTCCTTTGCTAGATATATATTTTCACTGTAGAGCCTTTTTTTAACCGCCCTGCGAAGATATGCTTCGTTCTTTTGACAGTCCTCGAACTTGAAATGGGCACAAATTTTAATTGTAAAGCCTGATTCACTAAAGGATGTTACACCAACCACTTCAGGACATTGGGAGAGTTCATCATAAAGCTTTGTATATATCTTATCCATCTCATCTTTTAGAATTGATATAACAAAACCATCGTCATTCCGTGATGCCAGATCAATTTCTGTCAACGACTGAACAAATGCGTCTGTTTTATTGGATACTATTCTAATCTCACTATTTGGAATAATAATTAAATTGCCTTCCTTGCTTCTAAGTTTTGTTGTTCTAATTCCCACTTCTTCCACGACACCGTCTGTATCATTAATAGTCACTCTGTCGCCTACGGAATATTGTTTCTCAAACAGAATGAATATACCGCTTAAAACGTCTTTTACAATGGTCTGTGAGCCTATGCCAAGGGCAACACTCACTGCACCTGCAACTGTCAAGAAAAATGAATTTGCACTACTCTTTAGCAGAACACCTAAAACAAGCATTGACAGCACTATATATACGGCATACTTTAGAATACCTATGAAAAAGACATTAAGGGTTATCTTTTGTTTAATAGCATCACTAGTAATCTCCTTGCTGCTTATTCTTTTTTCAATCTTTTTTATAATGTAACTGAATAAAAAACCGCAGAGCAGAATAAGGGCAAGGTATAAAATTCGTATGGGTAAATCCCCAAGCGACTTTAGATATTGGAAATCAAGTTCCTGTACCATATTAATGTCTCCAAGTATGCTTTTTCAAGCCTATCCATATCCATATTATAAACAATTATACTTCGTTTAACTTCCTGCCAATTTGCCGTTTCATAAGCTTTTACAAACTCAAGCAAGGGCATAAACTTGCCTTCGCTATCAACCAGCGCAGATTTTATATTTCCAGTAACCTTCACAATATCAAGAGCCTTTTCCATTGGCAAATCAAGAGCAATATCAAGCACCGAAAAAAGACCCATCAGGAATAGTTCAGATGCATGAATACCCAATTCAAAGAGGGGGGCAAGGGTTTCTGAAAATTTTGCACGAATCAGTGACAATTTAGTAATCTCGTTTGGTCTGTCGGCATAAAGTTTGTTTGCAACGGCTGTGGTAATCCATTTTCTAAGCTCTGTTTGACCAAGCATTGCAGCTGCTTGCCTGATAGAAGTAATTTCCGATGCAAGCTTTAAACCGTTAACGATTTTAAGTAAAGAAATTGCAAGTGCAGCATCTTTTTGGACAATGTCTGCAACGTCGCCTATCTCAAAATTTTCATCGTTTGCCGTGTTAAGAAGCTGAATATAATTGACTTTTAGGGGTGTGATTTGATTGCTTGTGCTTTTTGTAACAGGCAGTCTGTAAAACTTTCCTTCAAACAAGTCGAACCCTGCGTATTGCAGCATTTTAAATCGTTTTACCGTTTCAATTCCTGAAGCCACAATCTTAACCTTAGGAAAGTGTTTTCTCACAAGAGCTTTTACTTCTAGCATGCTGTACTTACTGTCGTCAAGGAAGATATAATCCATTTTCCGCATAATAGACTGATATGTGTCAAAGTCTTTAACATTTCTGATTGCAACGCCAAAACCCTTTGCCTTTAGCTCGTCAATCCTCTGAATATACATGTCTTGAGGTTCAACCCGTGTGTCAAAAAGAAAAATAACCTTATCTGTTGGTGCAGTACAGTCCTTTGCTAAGTCCAAAAGCAAGATCAAGTTATCAATCGGTATAAACATCGGTCTTCCGTCTGTCAGAGCATCAAACCCCAGTTTGTTTACCAAATCAAATGCCAGCGTATGCGCTCCGCCATCAAAGGGATCTTCATGAGGCGGATTTTCTATATAACTTTTGGCTTTTTGTGCCATGAATGTGTATGCGTGTACATTCATGGACTCGTTAAATAAAGGCATAACGGAAACAAACATAATAAATCCCAACCTTCTTTGCTTAATGATGTCCGTAACTGAATAGATAATAATATAAATGTAATGGTTTAGCTTATTCTATTCCAAAAATTAAGCAAACCTTCTGCAATTTGACCTTGTGTTTAAACATGAAAAAGTCAAATTACAGTATAGTAAAAAAATAATAAAATATGATGATAATAGTATAACATACTTTATCCTAAGTTAACCAGTATTAATTCCAATTTTATGATAATTTTATGCATTAATAACCAGCGGTTGAAATCCTTACACAAATAGTTTATAATATAATAATATATATATTATTAAAAAAAGTCACTTAGATAGAATTCAAGTTGGCTTTTTTTAAAAACAAATAACAATAGATTTATGCCTTAGGGACTTCTTAGAACTCCCTGGAAAGGAATGATATTGTGAAAAGGAAAGTACGTCCCGTAGTTAAATTTATTATACGGGTATTGCTAAATATTACAGTATTGGTAGTGGCTTATTTTGCGATCACAACCGTCGGAAAGTACTTTTTTGAAAGAGCCTATGAAATTGCAATGAAGCCACCTCCTGAGGAAAGAAGCCGGAAAGAAGTTGTTCTAACCGTTAAAGATGGCTCAAGCACGAGGGAAATTGCAGAATTATTAAGTAAGAACGAGCTAATTGACAATGTTGATTTATTTTTACTGTCAACATCATTAAAAGGCCTTGACGGAAAGCTTAAATCCGGTACTTATCATTTTAATTCACGTATGGATGAAGATGAAATGCTCATACTTATGCAAAAGGGCGCTATTGACGAAAATACCATTAAAATTACGATTCCAGAGGGTTTTACAGCAACCCAAATTGCAGAGCTTCTAGAATCAAACGGGCTTTGCACAAAAACGGAATTTTTGGATGCCTTAAATAAACAGTCCTATGACTATGATTTTGTTGTTGACCTTCCCCAACGAAAAATGCAGCTTGAAGGTTACTTGTTCCCGGATACATACTATTTTAAACCTGAAGCAGCACCAGAAGAAATGGTTAGCAAAATGCTTTATCGTTTCGAAGAGGTCTATGATAAGGAACTTAGGAATGACATTGAAAAACAAAAACTAAATCTTGACGATGTTATTGTTATGGCTTCTATTGTTGAAGCCGAAATTAAGGTTCCTGAAGAACGTGAGCTTGCCGCAGCAGTTATATTTAACAGGCTTGACGAGGGTATGCGCCTTGAAATGTGTTCCACTGTTTTATATGCCCTTGGCAAGAAACGGGAGCGACTTTCTCTGTCAGACCTGGAGGTTGACTCTCCTTATAACACCTATAAAAATACAGGGTTGCCTGAAGGACCTATTTGTAGCCCTGGCCTTTCTGCCATAAAAGCGGTTTTATCACCAGATACAAATGATTATCTGTTTTTTGTGCTTAAGGATACCAATTCAGGGGAACATGAATTTACAAATAATTACGAGTCATTCTTGCAGGCAAAAACAAAGTATAAACAAATGTTTTAACCGGATAATGAAAGGGCTGTTTATGGAAGATCAAGAATATGGAGCGTTTTTAAAATCAATACTGCCGCCTTTTGACGGAAAGCTTTTAGAGCTTCAAAAAAGAGCTGTGCATGAAGGGATACCTATAATACCTCATGAAACTGCATGTTTCATTCGGATGCTACTAGGTATTTTAAAACCTGTGTCCGTGCTTGAAATCGGAACAGCAGTTGGATTTTCAGCGTCACTCTTTTGCTGGTATACCGATAAATCCGTTTGTGTGACCACTATTGACAGATACCCCTATATGATTGAACGGGCGAAAGAGAATATTAAGTTTATGGGTCTTGAAAACCGTATAACTCTTTTAGAAGGTGACGCAGGAGAGATATTACCTACCCTTATCGGCGGTTTTGATTTGATTTTTCTTGATGCAGCAAAAGGTCAGTATATTAATTTTCTGCCGGACTGCATTAGGCTTTTAAATACCGGAGGTATGTTAATTTCAGACGATGTTTTGCTTTCCGGAGGTGTTACGGGTTCAAGATTTCAAGTACCCAGACGCCAGCGCACCATTCATAAGAGATTGAGAAGCTTTTTATGGGAGATTACCAGAAACCCACAGCTAGAAACTTCTATCTTGCCTGTAGGCGGCGGGCTTGCTCTTTGCAGAAAGCTATAGTCAGGGGTAGTAAAACTCATGATAATATAAGGACAGTGATACAAATGAAGTTTAAAAAACCGGAGCTATTAGCCCCTGCCGGCGATCTTGAAAAATTAAAGACAGCAGTGTTATACGGTGCAGACGCCGTTTATCTTGCAGGGGAGTATTTCTCCCTTCGTGCAAAGGCTAAGAATTTTACAACTCAAGAAATGCTGGACGGTATCGCCTTTGCAAAAGCATACGGTAAAAAAGCATATATTACAATTAATATCTTTGCAAATGAAGAAGATTTTGAAATATTACCTGAATATCTTTTGAGTATAAAAGATGCGGGGGCGGATGCGGTAATCGTTTCAGACCCCGGTGTGTTTGCAATAGTTTCAAAGATACTTCCTGATATGGAAATTCATATTTCAACACAGGCAAACAATACCAACAGTAATACTGCGCTTTTTTGGCACAAATTAGGTGCAAGCCGGATTGTGGCTGCCAGAGAGCTTTCTCTTACACAGCTAAAGTCAATCCGCAGTAGTATGCCGGAGGACATGGAGATTGAAGCTTTTGTTCACGGTGCAATGTGTATGGCATATTCAGGCAGATGCCTTTTAAGTGCATTTCTGTCTGACAGAAACGCCAACAAAGGCAATTGTTCCCAGCCCTGCAGGTGGGAATATGCTCTTATCGAGAAAACCCGGGGCGAGGAATACACCATATATGAGGATCAAAAAGGAAGTTATATATTTAATTCAAAAGACCTATGCATGATTGAGCATATACCAGCTCTGGTTGAAGCCGGAATCGGAAGTCTTAAAATAGAAGGCCGAATGAAAACCTCCTATTACGTAGCGGCAATTGTATCAGCCTATAGGCGAGCAATTGATGATTATTTTGCAGACCCTTTACTTTATGAAAAAAACAAGCAAAAATATCTTGAAGAGGTTTTAAAGGTCAGCCATAGACCATACTATACAGGTTTTTATTTCGGAGAAACAGACAGCCAATATTATGACGATGCATCTTATATCCGTGACTGGGATTATATTGCTGTTGTACTGGATTATGACCAGGAGCTTGGTATTGCAACCATCAGCCAGAGAAACAAGTTTTCCGTAGGAGACACAGCGGAAGTATTAACCACAAAAGGCAAAACATATTCTTTTGTGGTCAAGGAAATGTTTGACATACAGGGTCAATCCGTAGACAGTGCACCCCACCCTAAACAGGTGCTTAGACTAAAAACAAATATCCCGCTTGAGCCTTTTGATATGTTGAGAATGAGCAAGTAAAATTGAGTTTTAAGACCTTAGGGCGTTGTAACAATATTATTATAAAAATGTAATCATAGCTCAAGGATAATGAAAGTCATGCCTAAATAAGATGACTAATAACTTTTTAAAATTGAAGGTAAGAAGTAATAGCAATTATTCTCAACATCATACGTTTTTTGGCAATCAGACGGCTGATCTCTATATTAGCCGTCATTTTCTTTTACACGGCGCATAATGTCCTGCACCTCACAATCAATAAAATCACATAACATAGCGATAGTATTTGTTGAAACAGGCAAGTCACTTTTAAGTCTGTTATATGTACCACCACCAATTTTCAGCTTGTATTTAAGAGTATACGTGGTAATACCCTTCTCTTTCATAGTTTGCCATAGGGGCGCATAAGTAATGGGCAAAATAACACCACCTTTTCTATTGCTTTTTTATTAGTATGTAACTATAATGATGAATAGTGTTATATACCAAAATTGGTCAATGCCAAAAACAATAGAATAAGGAATAAAAAGAATGGACTATTACAAAGCATTTAACAACCTGTACAGTGAGACGAGAGCGGTTATAAAGGAGCTTAACAAAGCACAAACTAAACCGCCAGAATTCAGTGTTGCTAACAAAATTTTAAAAGACGTAATATACGCCCTTGATGTAATAGATGAAGCAGAGGCCGAGAACAGTGACCCAACGTTAACGCCCAGCTTTCATGGAGTGGATTGTTTGGGAAATGGAGAACATGAGGGCATAGAATGTTGTTGCGACGAATGTGACAACTATTTGACCTGTTTTCCAAACTGGAAAGAACAATAGCTAATTATACCCAATACCCTAAAAATTAAGCCGGAATACTTTATACTTATGAGTATAACTTATTCCGGCTTTTTAATGTGTATTCAATGTAGGCTCAAATATTTATTGGTTGGCTTGGCTTTACATTGTCTTACCAAGATGCACCACCTGGTAAGCCTAACAAAGCCCCACAAACCTATCAATGTCTTCCTTGATAATAACCAATGAAGATCTCCAAAACTCCTTGTCATTTATATCAATGCCTGCAATAAGGCCAGTATCCCTTAAATTCATCCTTCCGCTTGCTTCAAGCATGGAAGAATACATTTCCGGAAAGGACTCCTTATCAGAAAGATATTTTGCATAAAGCCCCTTTGATAAAAGCTGTCCAAAGGCATAAGGGAAATTATAGAAATTATAAGCTGCATCATAATAATGAGGTTTAACCACCCACATATAGGGATGTAGGCTATTAAAGTCCAGTCCGTCACCATAAGTCTCTTTTTGTGCATTAATCATCATTTCACATAGTTCCCCTTGATTGATTGAACCTTCTTTTCGTTTCTCAAAAACCTTGCTCTCAAAAATATACCGGCTTAGAATATCCACAATAACCTGAGTAAGGCCGGAAATTTCGTTCTCTAGTACCGTTAGCTGTTCTTCATGGCTAAGATCAGGTACAATTCCTTTGTTCAATATAGTTTCACAGAAGGTTGAAGCAGTTTCTGCAATAGGCATTGGATAGTCCGCATTAAGCAAGAGCGCATCCTTCAAGCATTCACCGTGAAACCCATGCCCAAGCTCATGGGCAAGAGTTAAAACATCTTCAAAATGACCGGCAAAATTAAGCATTATCCTGCTTTCTTTAATAGTATGAATGTTCTGGCAAAAAGCACCACCTCTTTTGCCACTTCTTGGCATAACATCAATCCATTTGCCTTCTATTGCTCTTTTAGCATACTCCCCAAGCCCCTTGCTAAATCCGCTAAACTGCTTTATAACAAGCTCCGCTGCCTCTGGATATGAAAAATTTCGAACTCCGTTGCCTATAGGCGCAAACAAATCATAAAATGGCAATCCGTTTTTATGTCCAAGAACCTCTGCCTTTTTTCGCAGGTATCTTCTAAACTCCGGCAAAAACTCATAAATAACACCGATCATAGTATCAAGAGTTTCTTTTGAAAGCCGTGATGAGTGCAATGTCATTTCCAAAGGATCTTTATACCCCCTGATCCCTGAAATACTCAAAACCTCACCCTTTATACCGTTTAAACAGGCAGCCGAAACCTTGGAAATGGTAGTTAGTCCTTCCAATTCCTTATCATATGCACGTTTTCTTATGTCCTGATTGTTTTCATGTGCCATATTCCGAATTACAGTAAGCGGGAGCTTTTGCATTTTTCCGTCCATTTCCATTTCAATTGCAAGTGTTGCTGTTATGTTCTCCTGTAATTTGCAAAAGGCTTTGGAGCCGGTGTTCTCCATGATTGAAATAATCTTTTCTTCCTCTTTTGATAGAGTATGCAAGCTAAATTCCTTAAGCTCATTTAGATAAAACCCGTAGGGCTTTAGCTTTTCGCTTCCGTTTATTATATCCCCAAGATTATCTATACCTTTAAGCCATAAACTAAACTCCGCATCAGGCTCTGTCATAAAAGGTTCGAGGTTCTCCAATGACTCAAGCACCCGAATGGCATTTTGCTCCTCAACATTAACACTTAGCACCAGATCGGAGTATGCCGAAAGCTTAGAAAATATTTCACCAAGCCCTGTCTGAAAGTCAATATAAGCCTCTAAAGCAGCAGTTGTATCCATATTTTTAAGCTGATTAGAAGCCCAGCTTGAATATTCCGAAAGCCTTTGCTTGAACTTTTCAAAATCGTTCTTAAAAGCGTCAGATTCAAAAGAATCATAAAGGGCGCTAAGATCCCATTTCTCGTCCATATATTCTCTCCTTTTTAGAAAAGACCTCTTCCGAAACCTCATGCCATCGTCTTGGCAGCTTTTTCCGCCATGCTTCATCAGTCGTTCATAGCATTCTACGAATATTCGTCATCGAGACTTACTTGTTTGATGAAAAACATCTCGCATCTGGCAACAGCAGGTTTCAGAAGGGGTCTGAAGATTTTTTATAGCGGTATCTCATGAATAAAAAAGCACTTACATTTCTGCAAGTGCTTGAAGGTCAAAAAACGTGCTAAACAAAATTCAAGTTATCAAATTCGCGCTAAGATATATAATATTCAATATTTAGCTAAACTATACACTATGTTTATTTATATGTCAATATAGCGGTTAGCCTTTAGCTACTAGACTTTATTTTTATATATTCTAATCTGCTTAAAATTGTTCATAATCACAGTTTAAAACTATCTGTCATTAACTTACATCTATTCAATTATAGCAGACTCCTATTATTTATGTTAAAATATAACTTAAGCGGAGGAATTGAAATGACAACCACAACTATGATTAATATTGCAATTGAAATATTCGGGAGCGTAATGTGCTTGGTATTTTTAATCTGTATTTTAGTGGGTGATAACCTAAAAATACAGTTAAACCGTGTATTTATATGGGTTTTGCTTTCAAATATTGCATTAATGATAAGCGATGCTTTGGCATTTTATTCTATAGGTAAAACAGAACCCATTTTCTTTCTAACAAACCATTTAGGAAATTTTTTTACATTTATATTTAGCTATATAATTATAATGTGCTTTTCTAATTACATAAATACATATTTAGTATTCAAAATTAAGATTAAACGTTATGGGGTATATCTTGTTTACGGTGTTTGCGGGTTTGCAATTGCACTAACTTTTTTGTCTAAGCTAAACAATATGTATTACATAATAGACGAAAATAATATATATCATAGACAGGAACTATATTGGCTGTCCCAACTATTAGGCATAATTGCACTTCTTATTAATGCATTTGTGATTATAAGACACAGAAAGCATTTAAACCGCATGGAAAAGTTTGCCCTATCGGTATATATTATTCTTCCTGTGACCGCAGTGGTTATCCAAATGCTTATTTATGGTTTTGTTTCTGTTTACATTGCCTCTACCATTACAATAATGATTATGTACGTTGGGATGCAAGCTCAACATGCAAGAATGATGAAGGAAAAAGAGCTGCAATTGGTTCAAAACCGTATTACAATTATGCTAAGCCAAATTCAGCCCCATTTCTTATACAATGCCCTAAATACCATTCAATATCTATGCTTAACACAACCCACAAAAGCAAGCAAGGTTATTGAAGATTTTTCGCATTATTTAAGGGGTAATATGGACTCTTTAGTAAACAAAGATAACATTGAGTTTACAAGAGAGCTAGAACATCTGGAGCATTATTTGTCCATTGAAAGGATTCGTTTTCCTGGTTTAAGTATTTTTTATGATCTAAAGGCTATGGATTTTTGTTTACCTGCCTTAACATTACAGCCCATTGTAGAAAATGCAATAATTCACGGGGTCACCCAATCTGAAAAATCAAACTCCACTGTAAAAGTAATATCATACGAGAACGAAGCCGCATGGATTCTTAAAATAGACGATAACGGCATAGGCTTTGACCCTAACAAAGAAATAAAGGATGGGCGCAGCCATATAGGAATCAGCAATACACGCAACCGCCTAGAATCTATGTGCGGTGGTAGTTTGGATATAGACAGTACCCCTGGAAATGGAACTTGTGTGACCATTCAAATTCCGAAAACCACAGTTAATCAACAGCCATAAACCAAAATGTCGAAATATCAAGAATATGCTTGTCAATCAAATTAAATTTCCCCCTAGATATTTTACTGCATAAGGTTTATAATCAATTACTATATTATAAAAGAAAATAAACTCAAATCGTTAATCAACCTATTGCTCCCCTATTCAATGAAAGGGGATGAGATGCCGTTGTTGGGTCTCAATAGTACTATAAATTTAAATAGGCAACCAATCGAAGGGAGAATTAAAATGTCATTTACTGCAAACTTGACTGAAATATTTCAAATTGTCTCCTCCAATCACGCAAACCCTCATAACATCTTAGGAATGCACAAGGTAAGATTTAAAAAGAAAGATATGCTGGCAATTAGGCTTTTTCATCCTGGCTGCAAAGAAGTTGAGGTTGTTAGATCCGATGACCCAAGCGAAACATATAAGATGACAAAACTGCATGAGGACGGATTCTTTGAAGCAATAATTGATAAGGAAACGGAATTCTTTGATTATCAATATAACTTCACAGGTTATGACGATAATACCTGGCAAGCCTATGATCCCTATGCTTGTGCCCCTGTTCTTTCAGACTTTGACCTATATCTTTTTAACAAAGGCACTCATTATGAAATACATAAAAAAATGGGCGCTCATATAATCGAACATGAAGGCAAAAAAGGCGTTTTATTTACCGTATGGGCGCCAAACGCCAAAAGAGTGAGTATTATAGGTGACTTTAACGCATGGGACGGAAGAACAAACCCAATGCGTGCCAGAGAAAACTCCGGTGTATATGAATTATTCATTCCCGGTCTTAAAGAAGGCGAAAAATATAAATTTGAAATTAAATCACAGGACGGCAGGATTCTAAAAAAATCAGACCCCTACGGTAACTACAGCGAGCTTAGACCAAACACTGCATCAGTGGTGTTTGACATTTCAAAATATAAATGGAAAGACAAAAAATGGATGGAAAAACGCAAAGACCCTTCCCTATCAAAGCCCATTAATATTTATGAAGTGCATCTTGGTTCATGGAAACGAATTGTTGAAGATGACAACAGACATATGACATATACAGAATTGTCTGAATCACTTGTTAAATATGTAAAGGAAATGGGCTATACTCATATTGAGCTTATGCCCGTAAGCGAATACCCCTTTGACGGTTCATGGGGATATCAGGTTGCAGGTTATTTTGCAGTTACAAGCAGATTCGGCACTCCCACAGAATTTAAGCATTTTGTGGATGTATGCCACCAAAACGATATTGGAGTTATTCTGGACTGGGTTCCTGCACATTTCCCCAAAGACGCACATGGTCTTGCACAGTTTGACGGTACACCACTCTATGAACATGCAGACCCAAGAAAAGGCGAGCATCCACACTGGGGAACTCTTATATTTAACTATGGAAGAAACGAAGTCAAAAGCTTCCTGATTGGCAACGCTCTTTTCTGGCTGGAAGAATATCATGTGGACGGTCTTAGAGTAGACGCAGTTGCTTCAATGTTATACCTTGACTACGGGAAAGACTCTGGTCAGTGGGTTGCCAATGAATATGGCGGAAAAGAGAACAATGAAGCAATTGAATTTATAAAACATATGAACTCTGTTATACTGGGGAAATACCCCGGAATACTCATGATTGCAGAAGAGTCCACAGCGTTTAGCGGTGTATCAAGGGCAGCAGAATATGGGGGACTTGGATTTAGGCTAAAATGGAATATGGGCTGGATGAACGACTTTTTGCGTTATATTTCCAAAGACCCTATCTATAGAAAATATAATCATAACGACTTAACTTTCAGCATGGTCTATGCTTATACCGAAAACTTCACTCTGGTTCTCTCCCATGACGAAGTTGTACACGGTAAAGGCTCAATGATAGGCAAGATGCCGGGGGATCTATGGCAAAAGTTTGCAAACCTACGTGCTGCATATTCATTTATGTACACCCATCCCGGTAAAAAACTTTTGTTCATGGGCAGCGAATTCGGTCAATTTTCTGAATGGAATTACGAAAAAAGTCTTGATTGGCATTTGCTGGAATACGACTCACATAAACAATTAAAAGAGTTCATGTTGGATCTGAATCATTTATACTTAAAAGAAAAGTCATTATGGTATGATGACTTTTCACATATAGGTTTTGAATGGATTAATGTAAGCGACTACGAAAAAAGTTTGGTTGCTTTTTTAAGAAAGCAAGAGGATTATAATGACGCTGTAATCTGCGTGGTGAACTTCACGCCGGTGCCTTACACCGAACACAGAATAGGTGTACCCTTATCAGGAAACTACAAAGAAATTATCAATTCTGATAATCCCAAATACGGCGGAAGTGGAATATTAAATACCCAAATCATAACAGCCGACGAAATGGAATGGGACGGCAGACAATACAGCATAGGTCTGAAAGTTCCTCCACTTGGCATGACAATGCTAAAGAAAGTGGATTAAGGCTCATTCATCCTTGACAAATTTTTTAAAAATTGATATTGTGAAGTTTATAAAAAATGGCAAAAGCGCAATTGCTATACTACCTCGGAGGTATGTCTAAATGTATGATAAAGTATCCACAGACCTAAACTTTGTGGAAAGAGAACTGGATATAATCAAATTCTGGAACGATAACAAAGTATTTGAAGAAAGTATAATGAACAGGGAGGGCAGTGAAAACTTCACTTTTTTTGAAGGCCCGCCCACGGCAAACGGTAAACCACATATCGGTCATATTCTAACCAGGGTTATTAAAGACGTAATCCCAAGATACAAAACCATGAAAGGTTATAAGGTTCTTAGAAAGGCCGGCTGGGACACTCATGGTCTGCCTGTTGAACTGGAAGTGGAAAAAAGCCTTGGCATTAGCGGAAAACCCGAAATTGAAGACTATGGTATAGAACCCTTCATTAAAAAATGCAAAGAAAGCGTCTGGAAATACGAAAAAGAATGGCGTGAAATGAGCGAGAGGGTTGGTTTTTGGATCGATATGGACGATCCATATGTAACTTATAAAAACGAATATATTGAATCTGTTTGGTGGGCGCTTAAGCAAATTTGGGATAAAGGACTTTTATACAAAGGCCATAAAGTTGTGCCATACTGCCCAAGATGTGGAACGGCTCTTTCAAGCCATGAAGTTGCCCAAGGCTATCAAGACGTGTGCGAACCTTCGGTATATGCCAAGTTCAAAGTGAAGGACAAACCAGGGCAATATCTTCTTGCCTGGACCACAACCCCTTGGACTCTGCCTTCAAATGTGGCTCTAATTGTGAACGCAAAAGAAACCTACGTTAAAGCAGAAAAAGACGGAGAAACCTATATCCTTGCAAAAGCTTTAGTTGAAAACGTAATGGGCGAGGGTGTTAATATAACAGAAGAATTTACAGGCAAGGATCTTGAAGGCACAGAATATGAACCTCTGCTGCCATATGCAACTTACCCTAAAAAAGCTTGTTATGTGGTCTGTGACGATTATGTAACACTTACAGACGGCACAGGTATAGTCCATTCTGCCCCTGCATTTGGTGAGGATGATGCCAGAGTAGGCAGAATTTACGACCTTCCTTTCGTTCAGCTTGTGGACGCTGAAGGTAAGTTCGTTGACGACGTAGCCCCATATAAAGGAATGTTTGTAAAGGATGCAGATCCCCTTATTATAGAAGAACTTAAAAAGAACGGTACACTGCTAAAAACAAAGGATTATGAACATAGCTATCCATTCTGCTGGCGTTGTGATACACCGCTTATTTACTATGCAAGAAACACATGGTTTATTGAGGTTACAAAACTTCGTGACAACCTTGTGGCAAACAACGAAACAGTAAATTGGTATCCTGATAATGTAAAACACGGACGTTTTGGAAACTTCCTTGAAAATGTAATCGACTGGGGCTTAAGCCGGGAACGTTATTGGGGAACTCCACTTCCAATCTGGGAATGTTCCTGTGGTCACAGACACACAATAGGTTCAATTGAAGAACTCAAAAAGATGTCAAAAGACTGTCCTGAAGATATAGAATTACACAGACCGTATATTGACAATGTTCATATTGATTGCCCTGAGTGTAACGGCTCAATGAAAAGGGTTGAGGAAGTAATCGACTGTTGGTTTGATTCCGGTGCAATGCCTTTTGCACAGTGGCACTATCCATTTGACAACAAAGACATATTTGATTCAAACTACCCTGCCGACTTCATAAGCGAAGCAGTTGACCAGACAAGAGGCTGGTTCTACAGCCTTATATCAATTTCAACACTGTTATTTGATAAAGCTCCATACAAAAATGTTGTGGTTCTTGGTCATGTTCAGGACAAAGACGGACAAAAAATGAGCAAGCACAAAGGAAATGTTGTTGACCCGTGGGAAGTTCTTAACAAACAGGGGGCTGACGCAGTAAGATGGTATTTTTATGTTAACTCTGCGCCATGGCTGCCAAACCGCTTCCATGAGGATGCAGTAAACGAAGCCCAAAGAAAATTTATGGGTACTTATTGGAATACCTACGCATTTTATGTGCTGTATGCAAATATTGATAAATTTAACCCAAATGACTATACCCTTGACTATGATTCGCTGTGCCTTATGGATAAATGGGTACTAACCAAACTGAATTCCGTAATTAAATTTGTGGACAATTCCCTTAACAGCTATAAAATAACAGAAGCTGCAAGGGCAGTTCAAGAATACCTTGACGACTTAAGCAACTGGTATATTAGAAGAAGCCGTGAAAGATTCTGGGCAAAAGACATGCCAAAAGATAAGTCAGACGCATTTTTGACATTATACACGGTTCTTAGAGAGCTTACTAAAATTGTTGCTCCATTTGCTCCTTTCGTAACTGAAAGCGTATACCAAAACATTGTTATAAAAGCGGACAAAACCTCACCAAAAAGCGTTCACCTATGCGATTTCCCTGATTATAACCCCAAATGGGAGGATGAAG
This sequence comes from uncultured Eubacteriales bacterium, assembly GCA_964611655.1. Classification (GTDB taxonomy): domain Bacteria; phylum Bacillota; class Clostridia; order Lachnospirales; family CAZTAY01; genus CAZTAY01. The sequence continues at coordinate 5,915 of CAZTAY010000039.1, read as the reverse complement.
CACTTATTGAGGATATGGATAAGGTAATCTCAATAGTAGTTGCTGGACGTGCTGCAAGAAACGCTGCAGCTATTAAAAACAGACAACCAATTTCACGAATGATGGTTAAACAGGAAGGCAATTTAGCTGAAGGATTCCTGCCAATTATAAAAGATGAGCTAAATGTTAAAGAAGTTTCTTTAATCGACAGCGTGGATGAATACCTAAATTATAATTTCAAACCACAGCTTAGAACATTAGGTCCTAAATACGGTAAAATACTGCCAAAGATCGGCAACTGGCTCAAAGAACAAAACGGTGCATCCTTAATGAAAGAACTTAACGAAAAAGGTTGTATTAACTTTGAACTGGAAGGCACACAAGTTTCCCTTGCAAAAGACGACCTTTTGGTTGAAACTGCACAGTCAGAGGACTATGCAACATGGGAAGACAGACAGGTTATTGTAGTTCTGGACATCAGAATGACAGATGAGCTAATTGAAGAAGGTTTTGTCAGAGAGGTTATCAGCAAGATCCAAGTCATGCGTAAAGAAGCGGATTTTGACGTTATGGATAGGATTAAAATTTACCATAGCGGAAACGCAAAGATAGCCCAAATCATGGCAAGAAACGAAGAAGAGATTAAATCTGAAACTCTTGCAAACTCAATTAATGAGGGCGAGGGTAACGGTTTTGAAAAACGCTGGAACGTAAACGGCGAAGACGTATTGCTGGCTGTAGAAAAAGACGTTTAAAAGTAAGGCGGTCCTTTGATGAACTATCAGATTATTGCAGACAGTGCATCCGATTTAACTGAAATACAAGCAAAAGAATATGAAATTGACATTGTACCTTATTATGTTTCGTTTGGACTTGGGGAGGATAAGTATTACAAGGAAAATGAGGAGCTTACCAGATGGGCGTTTTACGAAGAACTTTCCAAACTAAACGACCCAACTCCTAAAACCTCAATGCCCACAATGTTAGACTACTCAACGAAGTTTGAAAAATACCTTGAACAGGGAAAAGATGTATTATGTATTTGTTTGACCTCAAAGTTTAGTGGCTCATACAGCATGGCTAAATTAGCTGAAAATGAGCTTAAAGAAAAATACCCTGACCGTGAGATAATAGTCATGGACTCCACTCTAGCATCCTTTGCAGAAGGGCTGCTAGCAATAAAAGCGGCGCAAATGAGGGACGAAGGTCTTTCTATTTCAGATAATGTTAAAATACTGGAACGCCTTAAAGAAGAAGTGAGCCTTTTTGTGACAGTGGATTCCCTGACATTCCTGAAAAAGGGCGGAAGGATTGGTAAAGCAAGCGCACTTGCAGGAAGCCTTTTGAACATCAAACCAATTATTTCTCTAAAGGAGGGCGAACTGCTTCCCTTTGGAAAAATAAGAACAAGAAGAAAGGCTTTGGAAAAGCTTATAGACCTAGTTCCCGCAAATTTTGCAGAAGAAAAAGAGAAATATGATTTTATAATACTTCATGGAGATGCATATGAAGATGCCATAAAACTTGAACAACGGATGAAAGATGAATTCGGTATTGAACTTGCACATCCTCCGGCACTTTTAGGTGCAACAATAGGCGCACATATAGGGCCAACGGTTGTGGCAATCGGATGCATGAAAAAGAGACATTATCTATAACAATGGGATGACAAAATTGACTAAGTTCGGCGGTATATCCGCCGGACTATAATAGACCTCTTTCGAAACACATGCCACTGTCCAGTGAGTTGCACCATTACATTGGCTTGAGAAAAATTCTCTTCCAAATACGGCAACAGCGAGTTTCTAAAGAGGTTCATTTATTTGAAAGCGTGATGAATTTGCAATACCATGAACAAAACGGCGGAGTAATGCTTACGGAAATTGATAGTTTTGACATAGAAAAAACCCTGACCTGCGGTCAATGCTTCCGCTATGAAATATTAGAGCAAAATACATATTATACAATAGCCCATAACCGTTTCCTGTTACTAAACCAAAACGAAACAGGAGTGTTTTTCTTTCCCTGTACTATTTCAGATTTTAAAGAAATCTGGATGGATTATTTTGACCTTCACACGGATTATGAAGAAATAAAAGAAACACTCTCAACTAAGGATGAGGTATTATCTAAAGCAATCAGTTTTGCGCCAGGAATAAGAATACTTAATCAAGACCCATATGAATGTACTATTTCTTTCATACTCTCTCAAAACAGGAATATACCGCTTATACGCTCATCCATAAACCTTCTGTGTCAAAATCATGGTATTAAAATAACAAACCATGAAAAGAATGATGTTTTTGCGTTTCCGGAAGCAAAATCCCTCATTGAAGCAGGCATAAACGGAATCTCCCAGTGCAAGGCAGGGTTCAGATCGAAATATGTTTATGACGCATGCTGTAAAATTGCGAACAGAGAAATTGAGCTTAATTCTTTCCAAAATAAAAGCACCCATGAAGTAAAGGAAGAACTGAAAAAAATATACGGAATAGGTGACAAAGTAAGCGACTGTATACTGCTTTTTTCCTGCAAAAGACCAGAAGTTTTCCCAACAGATGTATGGGTGAAAAGAGTTATGGAGTATTTTTATTTCAACGAAAAGGAAGTACCCCTAAAAGAAATACAAGATTTTGCTAAGGAAAAGTTCAAAAATCTTGCAGGCTTTGCCCAACAGTATTTGTTTTATTATGCAAGGGAACTAAAGATAGGGAAATGAAGTAGAAAAATGGGATATAGAAAAACAAACTGATATCTGATATAATTACGACAAATATATGAGTCATTTCTCTAATAAGAGCGTTTGACTTGATGGTTGTACGCAAATCAAAAAAATAGACATCCACGCACAAAAGGCTCGGATATTGATATAAAATAAATTAGATAAGCAACCGTCAAAGGTTACCCTGAACGTCAATGTTAGAGCATTGCAGTTCTTATTAATTTATATTATAAACCAATATCAAGCGACTGAACTTAAAAAATTAATATAAAACAATTATAGAAAAACAAACCGAAATTTGTTATACTTATACACAAGCAACCAAGGGCGGTTGGCTTTACCCCTAAAGAAATGGGGTGAAGCGTATGTCAATGTATGAGACATTAACGCTAATGATAGCGTTTGGCTTGTTAGTTGTACATTTAATAAATACAAAAAAACAATAGCCGCCCAGATCAAGGTTCGGCTATTATTTAATTAAACAAAATGTATATCCACCGTCAAAGGTTGCCCAGAACGTCAATGTTAGCCCATTGGCGTTCTTATTTATTAATATCATAAACCAACAACTTAAAATATCAAGCGACTTGACTAAAAATAATATAAAACAATTATAGAAAAACAAACCGAAATTTGTTATACTTATACACAAGCAACCAAGGGCGGTTGGCTTTACCCCTAAAGAAATGGGGTGAAGCGTATGTCAATGAATGAGACATTAACGCTAATGATAGCGTTTGGCTTGTTAGTTGTACATATAATAAATACAAAAAAATAATAGCCGCCCACATCAAGGTTCGGCTATTATTAATTAAACGAAATGTATAGCCAACCGTCAAAGGTTGCCAGAACGTCAATGTTAGCGGCATTGGCGTTCTTATTATATATATTATAACCTAGTCGTTTCTAAATTACAAGTAAAACTACAAAACGGGGAGTGTAATCATGTTCACAGGAGTAATAGTAAATGCGATTGCAGTGGTAGCAGGAGGTGGATTAGGCCTTATTCTAAAAAACGGTTTTTTAAAGGAACGCTACAAAGAACTGTTAATGCACGGTATGGGGCTTGCCGTAATATTTGTTGGTATATCGGGAGCAATGAAAGGTCTTTTAGACCCAAAAGCTGAACCACTGCTTTTTATTATAAGCATATGCTTAGGTGCAGTTATAGGAGAAGGGATTAATATTGAAAAGCAGTTAGAAAAGCTAGGACAAGCTCTAGAGAAAAAGGTTGGTCAGGGTAGCGGCATTGCAAAAGGTTATGTATTTGCAAGCATATATTTTTGTATAGGCTCAATGTCTATTATAGGAGCATTCCAAAGCGGTCTGGAAAACAATCATACTATTTTTTATGTAAAATCACTATTGGATGGAGTTTCAGCAATAATACTGTCCGCAACAGTAGGTGTAGGAGTGTTATTTGCCTCGCTGACAATAATCGTATACCAAGGCGTCTTAACCGCATTGTCAGTATTCCTTGAACCCGTTATGACCCCGGATGCCTTGCGAGAGTTTTCTATTGTTGGAAACATTATAATAACTGCAATTGGGCTTGATCTTGCTGGAATAAAGAAAATTCGATATGCAAACCTTTTCCCAGCAATGTTTATTCCTCCTATTTATTATTTAATATTGAAGATGTTTTAATTTTTATTGTCTAAATTTAATGGCAACAGAGCCTGAAAATGCCGTAATTAATGATTCTAATGAACAATAAATGATAATGTATAAGCTGATTAAGAATCTAACAGGTCTCAATGGCGTAACACCTAGTAAATACGAGTAAATCAAAGATATCTGAAGAATAATCTATAATAATTGTGTTATTTCTACCTATATCCGTCTTAAGCTAACAAAATCATATTTGCAATAAAACCCCATTTTAATTATATTATTAAACATAATTAGCACTCACCTTAATTGAGTGCTAATAAACAGAAAACCTATTTTAAGGAGGATTACAAAATGAAACTAAAACCACTTGGCGACAGAGTTGTTTTAAAACAATACGAAGCAGAAGAAAAAACAAAATCAGGTATCGTGCTTACAGGTCAAGCAAAAGAAAAACCTCTTGAAGCTGAAGTTGTAGCAGTAGGCCCTGGCGGAATTGTTGACGGTAAAGAAGTTGTAATGCAAGTTAAGGTTGGAGATAAAGTAATCTATTCTAAATATGCTGGATCAGACGTTAAAATTGATAATGTAGAACATATTATTGTAAGACAAGGCGACATTTTAGCAGTACTTGAAGACTAATTAAAAAAATAGGAGGAATTTTAATTATGGCAAAAGAAATCAAATTCAGCGTTGATGCTAGAAACGCTTTAGAAGCCGGAGTTAATAAGCTTGCTGATGCAGTAAAAATTACACTTGGTCCTAAAGGACGTAACGTGGTTCTTGATAGAAAATATAACTCACCACTTATTACTAACGACGGTGTTACAATTGCTAAAGAAATCGAACTTGAAGATATCTATGAAAATCTTGGCGCTCAAATCGTTAAAGAAGTTGCAACTAAAACAAACGACGTAGCCGGAGACGGTACAACAACTGCTACCTTATTAGCTCAAGCAATGATCAGAGAAGGTCTTAAAAACATTGCAGCAGGCGCAAACCCAATCATCTTAAGAGAAGGTATGCAAGAAACTACAAACGCTGTTGTTGAATCAATCAAGAAAATGAGCCAGACTGTTGGCGGTAAAGAACATATTGCAAGAGTTGCTGCTGTTTCAGCAGGAGATGACAAAGTAGGTGAAATGATTGCTGATGCTATGGAAAAAGTATCAAGCGACGGAGTAATCACTGTAGAAGAATCAAGAAGCATGAACACTGAACTTGAAATCGTTGAAGGTATGCAATTTGACAGAGGATATCTCTCAGCTTACATGGCTACTGATATGGAAAAAATGATTGCAAACCTTGAAGATCCTTATATCTTAATCACTGATAAAAAGATCTCAAATATCCAAGAAATCCTTCCTGTTCTTGAACAAGTAGTTCAATCAGGCGCAAAACTTCTTATTATTGCTGAAGATGTTGAAGGCGAAGCTCTTGCAACTTTAGTTGTTAATAAATTAAGAGGAACATTCCAATGCGTTGCTGTAAAAGCTCCTGGCTATGGCGACAGAAGAAAAGCAATGCTTGAAGATATAGCAATTTTAACAGGCGGTCAAGTGATCTCTGAAGAACTTGGTCTTGACCTTAAAGAAACAATGCT